>JADJGZ010000028.1 GCA_016707785.1 Bacteroidales bacterium
AAAGGCAACTACTGGGATAAATATAGTGGTTACGACCTGAACCGTGATAAAAAGGCGATCTCCTTACAGGCCGGTAAGCCTTATTCACAGATTATCGGAAACTTCCTTCAGCTGTTTTCCTTCTCAGGAGTTTTATGGCGGAATTGCTCGACAAAGCGGAAAAAGCCTTACCGTCTATGTCGTATGTAAATTTATATGATAATGAACCTTCGATGCACATAATACGTCCATGATCCAGTTAGAAGACTTACAGAAAAAGTACGGAAAAATTCAGGCCCTGAAAGGAATAAACCTCACTTTTAACCTCGATCAGGTTGTAGCTTTGGTTGGTCCGAATGCTTCCGGTAAAACTACTTTAATAAAGTGCCTGTTAGGAATGGTGATTCCAGATGGAGGCCGGATTCTGTTTGATGGGAAAGATATTAAAGGTGATGTACAGTATAAACGAAGAATAGGTTACATGCCACAAATAGGACGTTATCCTGACAATATGCGTATGGGCTACTTATTCAGAATGATGAAAGATCTGGGTAAAAGACGCATACAAGAGAACTTCGACGAAGAGTTAATCGCTGCTTTTAAGCTTGAAGAAATGTTCGGCAAACCCATGAGGGCCCTTTCAGGAGGTACAAGGCAAAAGGTGAGTGCAGCACTGGCATTCCTGTTTAATCCTGAAGTTATTATTCTCGACGAGCCTACAGCAGGTCTCGACCCCTTAGCATCCGAAATCCTAAAGCAAAAAATTCATAAAGAAAAAGAAGCCGGCAAACTTCTCATTGTAACTTCGCACATCATGAGCGAAGTGGAAGAAATTGCTGACAGCATAGCCTATATCGTTGAAGGGGAAGCCTTGTTTTATAAAAGCATTGCCGAAATTAAATCCGACTCAGGCGAAGACAGGTTGGGTAAAGCTTTGTTCCATTTACTACAGAAATAAAATGAGCAAGATTATTAAGTACGTTGCATTTAACGATATATTCAGGAACCGCATATTGCTGGCTTATGTTGTGCTTTTGTCTTTGAGTTCTTTCGGATTGTTTTTAATGAATGAGGATGTTTCAAAAGGACTTAGCAGCCTTCTGACTGTTCTCTTGATAGTGGTTCCTCTTGTAAGTATTTTGTTTACAACGATTTACTTTTTTAACTCATACGAATTTATTGAGTTGCTGGTAGCCCAGCCACTGAAACGCAGCAACATTCTGCTTGGTGTATACGCCGGTGTTGGAATTTCGCTACTTGCGGCATTCTGGATTGGGATTGGGTTGCCGGTTATCATTTTCGACGGAACAATTGTTGGGTGGTATTTTCTTCTTTCAGGCAGTCTGTTAACAATGGTTTTTGTTTCATTAGCTTTCCTGGCATCTGTACTTACCCGCGACAAAACCCGTGGTATCGGAATCTCGATGTTACTCTGGTTTTATTTTACCCTGATTTTTGATGGTATTTTATTAATGGTAATGTTTGCCTTTTCGGATTATCCCCTGGAGAAACTAACCATTTTTCTAAGTTGTCTCAATCCTGTCGACCTGGCCCGTATCATGGTTTTACTTAAAATGGACATTTCAGCACTTATGGGCTATACGGGTGCCGTGTTCAACCAGTTTTTCGGATCGTCCTTTGGAATAACTCTTGCCGTGTCCGTGATGCTCGTATGGGTTGCTTTTCCTATTTTTATTGCCTTACGAATATTTAAACGAAAAAATTTATAAACCAAAATAGTCCAAAGGTGACCAGTAAAAATGAAATATCCCGGCTTGCCTCCTAACTCAACCCGGGATATTTTACTTTATAAAAAAGGAATTATCTATTTTGCCGGTGGCAGCAAAACAGCATCTACCACGTGAATAATTCCATTACTGCAAGGAATTGAAGCCACAATATTTGCTCCGTTCACTGTAACTTTTCCATCTTTAACACCCATGGTAACTTTTCCACTATTCACCATACCAAGCATCTGACCATCTTTGAAAAAAGATTGATCAAGTTTTCCAACATATACATGGTATTCTAAAATATTACGCAAATCAGGTTTGCTTTCAGGTTTCAACAAGCCTTCAACTGTTCCTTTCGGTAATTTGTCAAAAGCTGCATTGGTTGGAGCAAAAACAGTGAATGGTCCTGCATTTGAAAGCACATCTACATATTCAGCGGCCTGCAGTGCGGCCACCAGCGTGGTGTGATCAGCAGAACCCACTGCAACCTTTACAATGTCCTTTTGAGATGCATCATCCTGAACGGCTGATTGTCCACCTATTGGTGCATTTGCACCTTCTGCTGAAGCAGCGGAGGTGTTTCCACCGTTCCCTCCTGAGTTACATGAAATAATTGCCATTGATACAATCATTAAGCTACCGATAATCAGTGAAATAGTTTTTTTCATACGGTCTGCAATATTAATTATTAGTTGATTAAATAGATTAAGTACAAATATACTTAATTAGATTTATCAATATCAGTCTTACTGAAATATTTTTGCATCTATGCAACTTTGTTTTAACCTTGGGTTAGTATCAACCTTTCCCTGTATTTTTCAATTATTGGCAAAAAGGAAATTTTATTCTGGATTTCTATAAACTGACTTTAAAATTCAGGCTATTGTTGACCACCGGTAACGAAACCCTACGGAGCTGGGATTATTCCGTATTCACATGACTTTTCAGTTTCTGCTTTTACAGTGTTCTTATATTTAGAATTAGTATTTCTCTTAATATTTACTAATAAATATAGCGTTTTTTGAAAATAAAATATTTATCATGTTCTTCATTAACAACTACTTAACTATGTTTTTGAATCTTATTTTTCAAAAAACTTGCATTCGCTGTATTAAATAGCCTACCTTTGTGAGCGAACACTCACTTACTATTTATCAATAATCACATAAAAACCTTACAAAATGATAATCACCAAATACCAGCATCAGATAGTTAAAGATACTCCCCACAAAATTGACGTCAGGGAAATGTACAACAAGGAATCGGCACAGGCAATGCTTATGGCTTTACAGCCCGGCGAAAGCCTGAAACCGCATAAAACTCCGGAAAGCGAAGTGTGCGAAGCGGATACACTTGTCGAAAGCCCAGCCGATATTGTACATTACATCAGCAATAGTTCCGACAGTTTAGCAAGAATTTTGGTTGTAAAAGCACCAAGGCCAACAAGTCAGACTAAAGTCCTTTAGGCTACATTCGATTAAGAACTTAGCAGAAACACATTACAATATAAAAAACCAATCAAAATGGATATTACACCCCGCCAGTTAGAGATTATTGAAGCAGCCGGAAAAATACTTACAGCCTCAGGTGTAAGCGGGCTCACGATAAAAAACCTGGCCAAAGAAATGCAGTTTTCCGAAAGTGCCATCTACAGGCATTTTAAAAGTAAGGAAGATATTATCATTGCTATGCTTAATTACCTGGCTGACAACATTGACAAGCGATTAGCAAATCTCGATAGTTCATTGACTCCTGAGGAAAAATTCAAAGCACTGTTTGCAGAACAATTCGGTTTTAAACTGAACCCTCATTTTGTCGTTGCTGTATTTCAGATGGACTTTATGGAGGAAAGCAGGTTATCAACGAAGCACTGCTTAAACTCATGAATATTAAAATCAAACACCCTATGCCTGTGATTATGGAAGGTCAGCAAAAAGGCATATTCACAAATGCAATTACAACAGACGAACTTATGCATATTATCATGGGAACATTCAAGCTCCAGATGTTCAAATGGCGGATCGCTAATTTCGAATTTGACATTAAAAGGAGTGGGGATAATATGGTACAATCTATTCTTACACTTATTAAAACAAACAGGCATGAAAAAGGCACTTCTATATATAATAGCCACACTGTTAGCCGCTTTTGGTTTGTTAACCTTGTTCCTTAGCAGTTCTGTGATATTCGACTTGTTTGGCATAAGGGCAAAAGAGGGAAATTATGTTTTACTTGTTGTTTGGGCAAATTTTCTTAGTAGCATCATGTATCTTATTGCTGCTTATGGTTTTATGAAGAATAAAAATTGGACTATAAAGCCACTTGGCATATCAGCAGTAGTCCTGTTTTTCGCTTTTATAGGTCTGTTTATTCATGTAAACTCAGGTGGCATCTATGAATCTAAAACCATTGGGGCAATGTTGTTCAGAATGACTGTTACAGTTGTGTTTATTATACTTGCTTTCTTTGTGATTTCAAAAAACAACAAATAATACTCAAAAAAATTTGTTTAACTTAGTTAGTGAACATTTACTGACTCTCACAATCCATGAACTTAGAAAAAGAAGATATAATCGAAGCTGCCGGAAGACTTGTGCTTCAATCAGGGATAAATGAATTATCAATAGAAGAATTAGAACTGAAAATGGGAATATCTCATGCGGAGCTTTCCATGTACTTAAAAAGAGACAAGGATATTCCGATTATGTTGTTAGTCAGTTTGGAAACAAAAATAATGCAGCTGATAAAAGATGTGGCCATAAGCAACCTCTCACCGGAGGATGAACTTCAAGCCCTCTTTAAAAACCTGAATCAATTATCCGAGCAGAGTCCTTTTTACCTGGTACTGATCTTTGACAAACATTTGGCAGAAAGGGATTCTGAAATACTGGTTATAATGGGGGAGAATAATAAAGAGAGCGGAAAATTTTCTTTTTGCCCAAGTTATAAACAAAGGGAAACATGAAAAATATTTTCAGGCCGGAAGTAAAACCAGATATCTGGTAAACAGAATCCTGGTGAGTTTCGATTGCTCATGAACGAACAAAGGCTTGCGGAGTCTCTTGTCAGAGATATTACACTATTGAAAAGTAAAAATAATGCGGACTAAAACGAAAACAACAATTTAAAAAATCAAACACATGTTCAAGTACAGGCAAAAGCTAAGAGAAACAAAATTTTACAGAGTCCTTTTAACAGGTGTGCTGTTGCTAATGGTTGTTTCTGCGCAAACACAAACTCTCTCATTAAACCAATGCATTGACACCGCGCTGATTTACAACCGAAACATCCAATTAGCCCGGCAGGATGGCTTGATTGCCAATGAAAAGAACCGCGAAGCTAAAAGCACTTTGTTGCCTAAACTCAACGGGTTTGCCGACTATCGTTATTATACTGATCTTCCCTACCAGATAATGCCCCAGGCAGCTTTTGGCGGACCGGAAGGTACCTATAAAGAAATTCAGTTTGGAGTGCCCCGGAACCTAAACGCCAACCTGCAGTTCGCCATGCCACTCTTTAATCCCACAGCTCTAAGCGCAATTAAAAGTACCCGCATTGCCGCCGAACTGTCGGAAATACAAAAGCGTAAAACGGATGAAGATGCAGTAATGGAAGTTTCCAATGCTTACTACAATGCACAGGTGCTGTTAATTCAGCTGGCTTTTATGGATAGCAATATCATCAATACCAACAAACTGGTGCAGACCACAACCTTGCTTTACCAGCAACAGTTAGCCAAAGGCACTGACGTTGACCGGCTGAAACTGCAACTGGAACAGTTAACCACGCAAAGAAGCACAATTTTTTCTCAACAACAGCAGGTGTTAAACGCGCTTAAATTCCTGATGGGAAAGCCAATTTCCGATTCCATCCAGGTTCAGATAAACGAAACATCCATAAATGAAACTGCTTTTAAGCTTAAAACAACCACAGATATTTCATTGATTGACAAGAAGATGGAGTTTAGTCTTTCGGAGTTAAGTGGGCTTAAAAATTCCCGTTTGCCTTCGGTGAATACCTACGGATTATATGGCACAAACGGCTTCGGTACTAACGGCTCAAACAGCTTTTTTAATTTCCATCCGATAGGTTATGTAGGCGCTCAGCTTTCGGTTCCTCTTTTTAATGGAATGGTCACCCGCCATAAAATTGATGGAAAAGAGATTGAAGTGAACAGGACCATCATTCAAAAGGAAATACTAACTGAAAAGGCCAACCTTGACCTGGTGAATGCCGAAATGCAATTAAACATAGCAAACACAACTATAGCTACTGTGAATACTCAAATTGAACTTGCTAAAAAGATTTATAACAACACCATGTTACAAAATCAGCAAGGTTTAGCAACCATTACCGACTTGCTTCTGGCCGACAATTCCTGCGCGAAGCCCAGCAAAACTACATTGTTGCATTAATAAATCTTCGCAGGGCAAAACTTGAATACAAAAGGGTGACAGGAAACCTGATCACAAGTAAGAAATAAGAAATTACTATTTACAAATGACGATTTAAAAATTCACAATTAACAATAAATCAAAACAGATGAAAAAGATTATTTATATAGTTGTAGCAATAGCCATAATTGCCATAGTTATCATCCGCCTGAAAGGCAATAAAGAAACCACTAAAAAGAGGGTTCTTCAATACGATAAAGAACAGGCAATTGGCGTGCAGACCCTAACAATAAAACCGGAAGGCGCTTCTAATAGTATTTTTTATGCCGGTACTTTTGAACCCAATAAAGAGACCCGGCTCAGCGCTGATATACAGGGAAAAATCAATTCAATAAAGGTTGATGTAGGAAGCTCCGTAAGGGCTGGCCAGGAATTAATTCAACTGGATAACTACTTGCTGAAGTTACAACATCAGACTGTCGAAATTCAGATTGAAGGATTAGAAGCTGATGTAAAGCGTTATACCGTTCTGGCAAAGGCTGATGCCATCCAGGGAGTACAGCTGGAAAAATCGGAGTTAGCGCTGAAATCAGCCAAGGTTCAAAGAGCAACTTTGCTCGAACAAATCAGCAAAACCACTATTGTAGCTCCTTTTAGCGGAATTGTAACCGCCAAACTTACAGAGGTTGGCGCTTATGCGGCACCTGGTGTTCCTCTACTCCAGCTTACTGATATTTCGCTGTTGAAGTTCACGGCCAATGTTCCCGAAAATGAATTGAGTCAATTCAAAATGAACCAGTTGTACATTCTTTCAGCCGATGTATATTCCGAAACTCCTCTCACAGGGAAAGTAACCATGACGGGAAGTAAATCCAATATGGGTAACAGTTATCCGGTTCAGCTTTCAGTTTGCAATACCCCTGATCTGAAAATCAAGGCAGGAATGTTCGGGAAAGTTCAGGTGAAAAGTTCAGATTCTGAAAATCAAATCATTATCCCTGCTTCTGCCATTGTTGGATCCTATATCCAGCCACAGGTTTACCTGGTAAAAAACGGGAAATCGGCTTTGCAAAACATCACCCTAGCGAACAGGATTCAGAATAAAGTTGCAGTGTCAGCGGGTTTGGTGGCAGGTGATATTATTGTCACCAACGGGTTTATAAATTTATTCGACGGAGCAAATGTAACCCTTAACGGTAATTGAATCATGAACAACAGTACGAGTGGTATTGAGAAAAAAAGTTTTGAGTTTGCATTTAAGATCGTGCATTGCTACAATTACCTGGCTGACGCGAGAAAAGAAGAATATTATTCAAGCCGGCTACTAAAAAGTGGCAACACCATACTCCTCAGTATAGAAGATGCTCAGTCGGCGAACTCGAAACCTGATTATTATTCCAGTTTGTCTATTTCGGCAAACGAAGTGCGAAAAATAAGAATGTATCTCATCCTTCTGAAAGCGGCCCATGTTCTGGAAACAGAAGCCGCTGATGAGCTACTAAAAGAAACCGATAAATATTGCAAGGCTCTTTCCCTCCTTTTATCATCATCCGGAATTAGAAAAAGCGCTGATTTTACAAAAATACAATAACTGACAAGCCATGAACATTACAAAAATATCAATCAACCGCCCTTCGCTGATCATCGTTATTTTCAGTGTATTCGCCTTATTGGGTATAATTGGTTTTAAAAACCTGGGGTATGAACTGTTGCCCGACTTTAACCAGCCTGTAGTTGTAATAAAAACAATGTACCCGGGTGCCGAACCCAATGAAGTGGAAACTTCTGTTTCAAGAAAAATAGAGGATGCGCTTTCGAATCTCGAAGGTGTGGATTATCTGGAAACCAAATCCATGCCCAATGCTTCCATTATTATTGCCAACCTGAAATATGGAACTGACCTTAACATAGCCATGCAGGATGCCCAGCGCTATATCGACAATATCAAAAAAGACCTTCCGGCAGATATTCTGAGCCCGGTAATGAGTAAGGTTTCACCCAACGATCTGCCAATCATTTCGATTAGTGCAACAAGTAATTTGCCCGGCACGGAGTTTTATCAGAAAATGAAAGATGAAATCCTGCCTCAAATCCAGCAATTAAAAGGAGTGGCTGAAATTACCATGCTCGGGGGTGAAGAACGCGAAATCCAGGTTAAAGCAGATCAGGACAAACTGAAATTGTATAAGATTTCACTTTACCAGGTGGTGGAAGCCATTAACCGCTCGGGAATTGATTTGCCTGCCGGTAAAGCGCAAACCGATAAAGAAAGTAACTCCGTCCGCCTAACAGGGAAATTTTCGACCGTAAACGACATTATGAATGTTCAGGTAGCGATGCCTGCCCCAGGAACGCCCGTTTACGTTAAGGATGTGGCATCAGTTATCGATGGCGTGAAAGAAATAAGTTCTGTAAGCCGGTACAACGGAGTAAACGGGATAGGCCTTTTGTTGAAAAAGCAAGGAGACGCCAATGCCGTGGAAGTATCCAAATTGGTTCATGCAAAACTTGCACAGATTGAAACTGCAAACTCCAAATCCGGGATGAAATTTATAGTTGCCGACGATTCAACCGACATGACCATTGCCGCGGTAAATTCAGTGGTTGATGACCTCATTCTGGCAGTAATCCTGGTTTCGCTGGTTATGTTCCTGTTTTTGCGAAGCTACAGGAACTCTTTGATTGTATTAATCGCAATTCCCACCTCGTTAATTACCGCCTTTGCCGTGATGTGGCTGATGGGTTTCACCTTAAACCTGATGACCTTGCTGGCCATGTCCTTAATAATCGGGATCCTGGTGGATGATGCAATTGTAATCCTGGAAAATATTCAGCGGCACATTGATATGGGAAAAGATAAACGGGATGCCGCTCTGGAAGGGCGTATGGAAATTGGTTTTTCGGCCATTTCAATTACCCTGGTCGACGTGGTTGTTTTCCTGCCCATCCTGTTTTTGCAGGTATTTGTGGCCGATATGCTCAAACAATTCTCCATCGTAGTAATAACCTCCACACTCACCAGCTTGTTGGTAGGCTTTACCCTGGTGCCCTGGCTGGCATCGCGGATTGGGAAAAAGGAAGACTTACAACCCACCAACTTCATGAACCGTTTTCTGCTTTGGTTCGAAAGGCAATTAACATCATTTATCGATTGGTATGGACATCAATTGGAATGGGTACTTAGCCATAAACTTATCTTTACAGGAATAGTTGTTTTTCTTTTGGTGATGACTGGTGTAATGATGAAGCAAGGCATTATTGGCAAGGAAATGATGTCGACCGGTGACCAGGGAAAGTTTCGTCTGAACCTCGAATATGATAAAACAACCACCGTTCAGGAGAACAATATCAGGACTCAGCAGGTTGAGAATTTTATCCTGCAGCAACCCGAAGTGGCAACACTTTTCAGCAACATTGCCGGGCCGAGTACAGGCATTGGAAGTTTAGGCGTTGGCTCTTCCAATATATCGGATTTACTATTCAGCTAAAGCCGGAAAAGGAAAGGAACATCAAAACGGAAGCATTTATGAAATCGCTTCGCGAAGAGCTGAAAAAAGAATTTTCGGGCATTAACTTTTCAATGGCAGTTTTGGGCTTATTACCCAAACAGTCACCCATAAAAATTACCCTGAGCGGAAACGACCTGAACCTGGTAATGAGAACAGGAAATGAACTGAAAGCAGCTATTGAAAAGATTCCCGGTGCCGATAATGTTCAGTTATCGGTTGAAGAAGGAAGCCCTGAATACAAAGTGATCCCTGAGAAAGATAAAATGCAGCGCTTAGGATTAACGACGGCCTATGTAGGATTAAATCTACGAACTGCCATTACCGGTAATGATGATGCCACCGTAACCGAAAATGGCACCGAATACCCGGTTCGTATATGGCTCGATGACTTCGACCGGAGAAACTTTGAGGATGTGCGGCGCCTTTCAATCGTAAATCCAATGAATATCCCTATTGAAGTATCACAATTTGCAGAAGTGAAACAGGATAATTCGCCTTCGATGCTCGAACGACTGGACCGGCAACCTTCCGTTACCATTACCTCAGAATCGTTTGGCAGGCCCTCTGGAACTTTAGCTGACGACGCGATAAGCTTCCTGAAAACGCGCCCCTTACCTGAAGGAGTAAAACTGACCTGGGGTGCCGATATTAAAACACAGAATGAAAGTTTCGGGGCTTTGGGATCGGTTCTGCTCATCTCATTTTTATTGATTTACCTGATTATGATAGCACTTTATGATAGCTATATTTATCCTTTTGTGGCTTTATTTGCCATTCCTATGGCTGCTATCGGAGCATTTCTGGCGTTAAACTTATCGTTAAACGATCTAACCTTGTTTGCGCAACTCGGATTGATCATGCTTATGGGTTTGGTAACAAAAAATGCCATCCTGATTGTGGATTTTACCAACCAGCTAAAAGCCCAGGGCAAGTATTTTAAAGAAGCATTAATTATCGCCGGCAAAGAACGCATGCGGCCTATTTTAATGACAACCCTGGCTATGGCAATAGGTATGTTGCCCATTGCATTGGCCAAAGGTACAGCCAGCGAATGGAAAAACGGGCTGGCATGGGTTATTATCGGTGGCTTGCTTTCGTCAATGATCCTGACTGTTTATTTAGTCCCAATGATGTATTACATAGTGGATACAATAAAGGAAAAAATAGCAAATCGCAAGGTGAGCCGTAATGTTGCTAAGACGAATTTGAGTGGGGAGTAGGATGTGGTATGTGGGATGTGGGATGGCAAATGTGGGATATTGGAGTAGGACGGTAATTTACAGGCGAAAATCCAGGTTTTGGGGAGGCTTCCAATTTCCCACTCCCCTCTTCCGACTTCCGTCTTCCGTCTTCCGTCTTCCGACCTCCGACCTCCGACCTCCGTCTTCCGTCTTCCGTCTTCCGTCTTCCGACCCCTTATACCTTACCCCTTACCCCTTATACCTTATACCTTATACCTTATACCTCCTACCCCCATTCTTAATCCCCCAATAATGAAAACAGCCCTCAATCTTCTACAATTAACTTTAATTATCCTACTCTTCTCCTCCTTCCACAATCAAAAAAAGGAAACATACAATTTAACAATTGAGGTAAAGGAATTACGCAATTCAAGTGGCATGGTGCTTTTTTGCCGTGTACAACAGGGAAGACGCATTTCCTGACGAGCATTATAAAAAGTACCTTAAAAAAGTTACAGGGAAAATAGTGAAAGGGGCTTCATCTGTAACATTCGAAAATCTACCGGCTGGAAAATATGCTGTCAATATCCTTCATGATGAAAACAATGATGGTAAAATTAAAAAAGGAATGATTTTGCCAAAAGAAGGAATCGGATTTTCCAATTACCAATCCATCGGCTTGTCCAACAAGCCTTCATTTTCGAAGGCATCATTCGATTTACAAAGCGATAAAGCGATAAAAATCAAAATCATTTATTTATAAGTGATAAAATGAAAAGGAAACCGGGTTTAATACTGTTTTTTCTGTTTCTTCTCTTTCGTGGTTTTGCGCAGGAAATTGATCCTCTGCATGGAATCGGCCTTACTGTAATATCGCAGGTGAACCAGGGAAGCAGCTATATCACTTTCCCCACTGATATTGGTAATATTGAGCCTTTGATGTTTGAAGCCAATTTTATTCCTAATTTTTACATCCGTAAAAGTAAAAACTCCCGTTTAATGGGTGTTTTAACACCTCAGATTATCCTGCGGATGTACAACGAGAAGTCCTTTCCGGTCCGTACCCCGAGCTACATTCCGCAGGTAACAGTTTATTATATGCTTACGGGGCCCGGGAGTTCGCAAAACCTGAGTTTATACGGTCGCCTGGCTCATCATTCAAATGGTCAGGACGGAGATTTCTTCCTGGATATGGGTGAGGTAAACCTGGTATCCGGCGATTTCTCAAGGAATTATTTTGAAACCGGGATTATTAAAACAAATATCAATACCCGTTTTAACGCATACCAGTTTTTCAAAACATCAATCGAAATTCACCCGCAGGGCTGGGGCAGCGATGAACTCCATGGTATATACAGCAGGTACCGCTGGCATAACGCCATCTCCATTTTTAAACTGCCAAACAAGGACTCCCGGCATCCAAAAAACACTGCTGATATATCATTAAAAGGCGAAGCTACGTGGATGTTTGGCGATGTAAGCTATTGGAACACACTTTCGGCTGACAGACTGAACCTGAGTGTTACCTTCTTTTACCATCCAAAGTTCCTGGAGGATATCGGGCTGTTTGTGCAGTATTATCATGGCTCCGATTATTACAATATGTATTTCGGCCATAGGCTGGATGTAATTCGGTTTGGATTGATGACAGAAAAATTGAGGTTTTAATACATCCCTGGCCGAAATTGAAAAGGGTAAAAACTAAAAATTACGTTGTCACATTTGACTCAATATACAGCGATGTTAAAGAAATACAGAAAAATCATCAGTGCAATTCTGATCCTGGTTTCGCTTGATTCAAGCAGTCAAACAGTAAACTATTCGCCTGAGTATTTCGGGCCAAACGCACTTCCGGTTCCCGAGTTTACGGATGCTACAATTGCTGAATTTACCACTTTATCTGTTTCGTGGAATTACTATTCTGGTTTTGGCGACCGAACGTTAAATCCTTTTATCAAAGCCGAAATTCCCCTTATACGCTCAAAAGTTTCATTTAAGATTTGGGGTACAGCCGCAGAACGTTACAATACTACCATAGACATCCGCGACAAACGCGCCTCCACGGAAGATGAACCGGTTGGAACAGCGAATGGCGATGTTTACGTTCAAACCAGGATACTTTTGTTCGAAGAGCAGAAGATAAGGCCTTCTGTTATATTAAATTCTACGTTGAAAACCGCTTCGGGGAATAATTTCGGAGCCCGCCGTTATTTTGATACACCCGGCTATTACTTCGATCTTGAAATCGGAAAATCATTTTCCATTGAATCTGCATTGCTGAAAAAGATTCGCATTGTTGCTGACGCTGGCTTTTTATGCTGGGAAACCACCAACAGCAAGCAAAATGACGCATTAATGTATGGAGCTAAAATAATCATGAGTAATAAAAATATTGAGTTCGAAAACTCAATTTCCGGATACAGTGGCTGGATGAACAACGGCGATCATCCCATGGTTTTTTCCAGCCAGCTCACACATAAGAATAAGCGAATTAATTTTTTCGGTCAGTACCAGTATGGTATCCGCGATTTTCCTTACCATCATATCCGGGTAGGTTTTCTTATACCAATTGAAGCCTTGACACCAGATTATAAGAATTAAAGCTTAAAGATGTGAAATAAATAAGACTTAACAGCTTGCAAAAAAAAAAGAAAAAGTATCTGTGAAAAGTATGTCAGAATTTAAAGTTTACACCAATGACAAATAAAACGAGAAGTACTGAAGATGAAATAGTACAGGCTGCATACGCTGTTTTTCTTTTGTACGGATACCATGGAACAACACTTCAACAGATTGCAGGCAAAGCCGGTGTCAATAAATCGGCCATACATTACTATTATCGCTCAAAGGAAAAGCTGTACAAAATCGTTGTCGGATTAATGACTGATTTAATACTATCCACAACATTTGATTTTTCTTCGGAGCGTGAAAGATTAACAGAAGCAACCTGGTTTTTATATACAGAGCTTTACAACAACCGGGATTTATTTGAACAAACAATTATGGAATTGTACCCCGATGATTGGATGCAGAAAGCAAAGGATTTAAATACCTGGCTCGAGTTTTCGAATATGCCACTTTCCTATGCTTTGCGCGGTTCTGACTGGAAAATCAGAAATTCCGTATCATGATAATAAAAAATAAACTGCTCATCCTCACTTTGGTTTTAATTACGCTGACCGCCTGTGACGAAATGTTTGATTATTCGCCTTATGCGATTGATTTTAGCGAAGAAAACAGGAATGTAAATCAAAAAAATGTCGATAAACTGCTTCATCGTCAACCTGATGACACCCTTACAATTGCCTTCACCGGCGACACACACCGCTTTTTCGATCAAACAGATGCGTTTGTGAAAAAAGTGAAACAAAATCCTGCTGTTGACTTTGTAATTCATGTTGGCGATATGGCCGATTTTGGATTGCCTAAACAATATACCTGGAGTAACTCTTTTTTGCTGAAATTAAACGTTCCGTATTTTGTTGTTGTGGGAAATCACGATTTGGTTGGCAACGGCCTTATCGCCTATACTGAAATGTTTGGCAACCTTAACTTTAGCTTTATTTACGACAGCCTGAAATTTATTTTTATAAACACAAATGGCCTTGAATTTAAATTTAATGGTGAAGTGCCCGATGTTCAATGGCTGGATGCCCAACTCAGACCAAACAATGATTTTGCGAAAGCAGTTGTAATTTTTCACATCCCTCCAATGGATCGCGACTTTGATACATCATTAGAAGAAGCATTTCAAAAATCATTGGCACACAACAACAATGTACTGTTTACAGTGCACGGTCATTTACATGGCCATGAGATATATAAACCTTACGAAGATAGCATTACTTATGTAAATGTTTATGGTGTTGAAAACATGAAATTTAACCTGATAACAATAGTAAACAATCAATTCGATGTGGAAACGGTGGCATTTTAAAATAGCGTTGATAATAAGTCTGGTTCACCTGTTTAATCCAACTGAAACCTGCGCCCAGTATTCGCAAAAAACCGATTCGGCAAAATATGCGAATTTTTTACCCGATTATGTGAAACTACAGTTTGCCGGTGGAATTGGATTGATATCAATTGGTGTCGGGTATTCCTTTTTTAAGGAAAAGCTGGAAGTATCCTATTTCTATGGGTATGTGCCAAAAGGTATTTCTATTGACGATTTACATAGTGTCAGCTTGCAGATAACCGCAAAGTTTTTCCGATTTAAGGCCAACAAAAACATCGAAATAGTACCGTTGAATGTTGGTTGGTTTATCCATCATACCTTTGGCAATGAATACTGGATAACATTACCTCCGCATTATCCTGACGAATATTACTGGTGGTCGCCTGGCCGAAATGCCGGAATATTCCTTGGTGGGGAAATCAAAACTAAATTATTAAGCAATAAAACACCGGCCTCAGGTACCGCATTTTATGCCCGTATGGGAACAAGAGGCCTTTACATTGAAAGCAAAATCGGGAATTCGTCAATCCCGTTTCGCGACATTATTGAATTTGGGTTTGGAGTGGCTTTTTATCGGTGACAACACATACCGAATAGAAGGTTTGAATTTATTGATTTTGATAAAACATTAGCAATTACGCAAATACAGAAATTTTCCAATAGAGAATTGCGACAATAAAAGTAAGATTCTATAAGCAAAGATTCTTCATTTGAAAACACCAATGTTTTTGCGTTTTAATAAGTCCAAATCAAATTATACCTTTTCCCAAAAGGCCTACATTTGCGGCCTGAATCTAAAAACCAGAATAAATTCTACTGAAAATTTATGACTTCACAAATTCTACCAAAGAAAGACCGTATGCTAAAGTGGTTCAGGAAATACCACAAATGGCCGGGTTTGATCTTTGCCCTCTTCATTTTACTCTTCGCGGTTTCAGGAATAATAATGAATCACAGGGGGATATTCTCTTCTGTTGATGTTAACAGGAAATGGCTGCCTGGCAATTACAAGTACAATAACTGGAATATGGCAGCCGTAAAATCTGCTGTAAAATTACCGTATGATTCACTGCTCGTTTTTGGAAATATCGGCATCTGGAAAACCGACAGCAGTTTCAACTCTTTCAGGGATTTCAATAATGGATTCCCGGAAGGAATTGATAACCGTAAGATATATTCCCTGATTTACACTCAAAATCATCGTTTGATTGCCGGCACACTTTTCGGACTTTTTGAATACGATAATGGATGGAAAAAGATCAATATTCCGGTAAATGAAGAACGTATCGTTAAAATTATTCAGAAAAATGATTCGCTTTTGGTGATGACAAGATCTTATTTGTTGATCGCTAATATAAATGACAAGAAACTCAATTTCAGTAAAATAAATGTCTTAGCCGGTGAAGATTCAGGCGATAAGGTCGGTTTATTTCGAACCATATGGGTTATTCATAGTGGTGAAATATATGGAATAGCGGGTAAATTGCTTGTCGACCTGGTTGGCCTGATTTTTATTTTCATCACGCTGTCTGGAATCTTTTATTGGCTGGCACCGCATTTGTTGAAGAGGGTAAAGGAATCGTCGAAAAGCAGAATTAAAAAAGTTAACCGTTTTTCCCTGAAATGGCATAACCGGCTGGGCTACTGGTCAGTGCTTGTTTTACTTTTGACAAGCATAACTGGCATGTTCCTGCGTCCGCCTCTCCTTATTTCAATCGCAAATACCGAAGTGTCTAAAATCAAATATTCCAAACTGGATGACCCTAACACCTGGGACGACAAGTTTCGTGATCTGATGTATGATGAGGTTTTGAAGCGGTATGTGGTTGCAACATCGGATGGGATTTACTATTCCGATGATGAATTTGGTTCCGTTTTACGGAGATATTCTGTTCAGCCTCCTGTTAGCGTTATGGGAATCAATGTATTTGAGAAGGTGGCGACAGGCGGATACCTGGTTGGTAGTTTTTCCGGTATCTATCAATGGATTCCCAACGAAGGCATCATTATTGATTATTTTACGAAATTACCTTTGACCGAAGCCAGCCGGGATGGATCTCCTTTTGGAGCCATTTCCGTTTCCGGTTTTATCGGAATGACAGATGGCAGCCAGTTTGTATTTGATTATGGTGGTGGTGCGATCCGGCTTGGCGAATCGGGCATCTTCCCTCAAATGCCGGCCGAAGTCATCAAAAAGAGCCCCATTTCACTTTGGAATACATCCCAGGAAATTCATACAGGTCGTATATGGGAATTTCTTTTAGGTCCGTTTTATATTCTGATTGTGCCACTTACCGGATTAGCTTCGTTGCTGATATTGGTTACCGGATTTTTTTGCATGGTGGATACCTTATAGGAGGAAAACAAGAAATAAGAAAGTGGTGATGAACGTACCTTCACAACCCAATTCGCAATAATTTTTATTCCTCCCAGCTTAGCAACCGTCTTTCCCCTTCAAGTGACCTAATATCAGTAACATCCTGGCTCACTTCGATGGTTCCTTTGTATTCACCGGTTGATGAACGCAAAGCGATATAACGGATGTATATGAATTTCCCTTTCATAGTTATCCAGAAATTGGCTTCGCTTTTACTGCCGTTCCTGAACGCTTCAACGATCTGGTTGACGATATGAACGCTTTCCGGTGGATGGCAGTTTTGTACTTTCCTTCCTATAATTGCATTGGACCTTGGGAATATCCTGTGCTTGCCACCGGAAAAATAACGAACGGTATCTTCTTCGTCAACGAATGTGATATCTACCGGCAAGTTCTCAAAAAGTTGGATAATCTGTTCCCTTTTTAAAACTCCGGTATCCAGGTCAATCGTCCCGGATGCAATAGTTTTTTCTGTTTTATTGAACTCTGATTTTTTAGGCGGGTTTATATAACACCAGCCTGTTTCATGTGCCTGTACAAGCATATCCTGCCAGGCACTTTCCGGAATAGCCCTGTATGCAACCGGATAAACTATTTGCTCTTCCCTGAAAATAACAGGAAGTACCACAAAAAACAAGCGCCCTAACTCTTTATTGAACTGCGCCGGCTCAGTTGGGGAATCTATAAGGATTCTCTCCAGGTCATTTAGTGATTTGCGATAATCATCGTGAAATGACCACATCAGTTTAAGACAACCATATTGAGGGAATGTTCTTTCAATATATGGGAATAAAATATTTTCTTTTTTTACATAGTGAAGTTCATAAGCTCTCAGATCTTTAATATCCTGCAGTATTTGTAATGCATTGTAGCTTCTGTTCTCATCCGAACAACTTAAGAAAGTTTTTATATTAATACGTAGAACGGCAATAATCTTTTCCACAGCTCTGTTCTCTTGCATCATATAGCTTAGAAAATGGTCTTCGGAAGGCATTTGCCATTTCTGGTGTTTAAGCGATTTATAAAATATATTGATAAGTTTACCTACATTCTTCTTGACAGTTTCGAAAGGATATTGCTGAAGCAAAAAGTCTAATAATTGCATAGTTTCTGAAGAAGTAACTGCTTCAATGTCTGCTTTGTATTTCTCATACAGGTTTTTACCATTATTCCCTTCAATTAGTCCAGTGCTATAATTTTGAAGGTTTAGGTAATGCTCGGAAAAGTGAATAAGTTCTTCTGACATTGTGGCTACATTCCAGTTTATTATTTAAGCCTGGGTGAATACTTTTCTCCATTTCTTAGTATGTCGCGAGCCAGACTTTGTACATTTTCCTCTGTGACCAATTTAATGAGAGCATCCCTTATTAGAGCATATTTTTCATGAAGAGGGCAGGGGTTGTTATCATCGCATTGTTTCAAACCAAAACCACAACCATTGAACAGTTTGTCTCCTTCTGTAGCTATAATCAGTTTTTTTAAGGATAAATCAGGCTGTTTACTATCAAAATAGAATCCGCCTCCTTTTCCTTTCTGTGATTTAACAAATCCTTGTCTGACTAATCGCTGTAATATTTTAGCTGTATAAAAATAAGGTGCATCAATTTGTTCAGAGATTTCAGCAATACCAGGCCTTTTGCCATCAGAGTTCTGCATCTGAATATAAACTAAACCCCTAAGTGCATATTCAGTTTCTTTATTAAACATTTTTTTTCCTTTAGAAGGATAAATTATTCTATGCAAAGGTATTAAAATATTTTTGTTAAATAATAAAAGACCTTTTTGTATTTTAATCGTTTTTATATATATATTTGTCACCGAAGTTTAAATCTAAATCTATGAAGTTTGAGTCAAATATAGAAATAACAATTGGCGAAATTGTTGCCAAGGATTTCCGTGCTGCAAAATTATTCAAGGAAGCTGGTATCGATTTCTGCTGTGGAGGGTATAAATTTCTTTCTGAGGCCTGCAAGGAAAAGGGTTCAGATTTAGCAGCAATAATTAAGCAACTCAATCTTCTAACTGAACGGCCTTTAGGCGGAACAATAAATTTTAATGAATGGGAACTTGGTTTCTTAAGTGACTACATAATTAATACTCATCATAATTTTGTCCGAAGAAACTTGCCTGAATTATCTTTTTATACTCAGAAAATAGCCCAGGTTCATGGTGATCACCATCCTGAGTTATTGGAAGTTGCTGAGTTATTTGCTCAAATTCAGAAAGAGCTGTTGCAGCATTTGATAAAAGAAGAAGAAATAGTGTTTCCTGCTATAAAAAAAGCCGAGGTTTCAGCTACTCCTGAGGTTAAAACAATCATCATTTCGGAAGTTAATTGTTTGCGGGGTGAACATGAGTTTGCAGGTGGTGCGATGGATAAGATAGCTGTTTTGACAAATAGATATCATATTCCTTCGGATGCATGTAACACATACCGGATATCTCTAAAGATGCTGGAACAATTCGAAAATGATCTTCATATTCATGTGCATCTCGAAAATAATATTTTGTACCCAAAAGCAATTAAACTAGCTGAGTAAAGCATTCCTTTCATGAAAACTGCAACCGAGAACCTTGAAAATGATCATGTGCATATACTTCGTCTGATAGAAGTTATGGAACAAATCACTGGATCCACAGATCCAAATACAGAACACATGGAAACGATAGTAAAAGTGATCCGTGGATTTGCCGATGGACTTCATCATGCCAAAGAAGAAAAATTCCTTTTTCCGTTGATGGTTCAGAAAGGTTTTTCGAACGAATCAGGTCCTGTAGCCGTCATGCTCCACGATCATATGCAGGGTCGGAATTTTGTCAAAGGAATGGCGGATCATATTGCACTGTTTAAACAAGGTGATTCGGGTGCATTAAATGCCATTATCAGCAATATGCTGGGTTATACTGAATTACTAAGGAATCATATCGCTAAAGAGAACACCGTGCTGTTCCGTTTGGCTGACAAAGTATTTTCACTTGCCGATCAGGAATTGTTATTGCTTGAGTTTAACAAAATTGAACTTGACCACTCAAATGGTTTAGTAGCGAACGATTTCCTTGCTCTAATCGATGAACTTGAAGATTCATATAATAAATGAGCCAGTACGATGCACTAAATTTTCAGCAAATAGATATCATCTAACCTAGTTCTAAATTCAATAAATTACAAAATGAGACATCTAATTTACAATTTCACTTTTCGAAGTCTAACCTTAATTGGAGTGATCCTATTATTTAATGCCTGTGGATCAAAAACAAACGCACCAGACAAAGCACAGGTTCAAGCTGCCAGTGTTGTTATTGACACCAAGGCATATAATGATAGCAAAGGAGTAGGAAAGTTTACCGAAGTTAAACTTGAAGTAATTGACCCTGCTAAGGCTGATTTGGGTAAAGTTGTATTCTCCACCAAATGCACCACATGCCATAAGTTATCTGCCGAGAAGTTCGTTGGTCCGGGGCTGGAAGGTGTCACTCAACGCAGAACACCTGAATGGATCATGAACATGATAACGAATCCTGAATTGATGATGAAATCCGATCCGGTAGCCAAAAAGTTGTATGAGGAGATGCTCACCCCAATGGCTAATCAGAATATTGGTGATGAAGACGCCAGAAATATTCTGGAATATCTTCGTCAGAATGACAATAAGTAAGAATCTCAATCCTCCAATAAAGTACTAACCCATTAATCGACTCTTATGAAAATATTCAGTCTAATACTGGTTGGAATGACCCTTATCGCTTTGATTGGCGGTTCATTCACATCATGTAAACCTAAAAAAGTTGGGAGCATGATGGCTGGAGATGCAGCACAAAAAGTGTATGTAGCACCTGGCAAGTTCGATGAATACTACCTCTTTACATCAGGTGGTTTTAGTGGCCAGCTCGGGGTTTACGGGCTTCCATCAGGCCGTCTTCTGAAAAATATTCCGGTGTTTTCACAGGATCCAACTACTGGTTGGGGATATACTGAAGAAACCCGGCCAATGCTTAATACATCATTTGGTTTTGTGCCGTGGGAGGACAGCCATCATCCGGAGCTAAGCAAAACCAATGGTGAAGACGATGGTCGTTGGATTTTTATAAATGGAAACAATACACCTCGTATTGCACGTATTGACCTCACTACATTTCGTACAGTTGATATAATTGAATTACCTAATGCCGGTGGAAATCATGCTTCGCCTTTTTGTACAGAGAATACTGAATATGTTGTTGGGAATTCCCGATTCTCAATTCCTGTTGATGGGAAAGATGATGTACCTATTGAAACATATAAGGAGAATTTTAAAGGAGCTGCTACTTTTGTAAAGGTTGATCCTCAAAGTGGAGAGATGAGCGTTGCTTTTCAGATTATTGTTCCCGGATTCAATTATGACCTGGCACATGCAGGCAAAGGTGTTTCACATGACTGGATGTTTTTTACCAGTTATAATTCAGAACAGGCACATAACCTCCTTGAAGTAAATGCAAGCCAGAATGACAAAGATTTTGTTATGGCAATAAACTGGAAAAAAGCGGAAGAATTGATTTCACAGGGAAAAGGTAAAAAAATTCCTGCTCGCTACATGCATAATATGTATGATGAAAAATCACATTCTGCTACTTCAAAAGAAGAAAAAGAAGTAACTGTCATTCTGGCAGAAGAAATGCCAGGCCTGGTGTATTATATGCCTTGCCCAAAGTCACCTCATGGTTGTGACGTAAGTCCTGATGGGAAATATATTGTGGCCAGTGGAAAATTAGCGGCTACAATTCCTGTATTCTCATTCGAGAAAATGATAAAAGCCATTGAAAGTAAGGCAATAGAGGGAGAAGTTTCTGGAATTCCGGTTTTGAAATATGATCAGGTACTGGCCGGTGAGGTTCAACAAACAGGACTAGGGGCCCTTACATACTGAATTCGACGATAAAGGCGTTGCCTATACTTCATTTTTTGTTTCATCGGAAATTGTAAAATGGGACCTGGAGAAGAGAGTGGTTGTTGATCGTGCTCCAACTTATTATTCTATTGGACATCTGTGTGTACCAGGGGGGGATTCACGCAAACCCAGCGGGAAGTATGTAATAGCATTAAATAAAATTACAAAGGATCGTTACTTACCTACCGGACCTGAATTAACTCAATCTGCTCAGCTTTTTGACATCAGTGGAGAGAAGATGACTTTACTCCTCGACTTCCCAACCATTGGGGAACCTCATTATGCCCAAGCTATTGCAGCCGATAAGATTGTAAAAAATTCGAAAAAATTCTTTAAAATTGAAGAAAACAGTAATCCTTTTGTTGCCAAATCGGAAGCTAAAGCGAAAGTTGTACGCAATGGTAACAGAGTTGATGTTTACATGATAGCTATCCGCTCACATCTTAATCCTGACAATATTGAAGGAATCAAACTTGGCGATGAAGTATACTTCCATGTTACAAACCTTGAACAGGATTGGGATGTGCCTCATGGGTTTGCAATTAAAGGTGCCAATAATGCAGAGCTGTTAATAATGCCCGGGGAAACAGCTACCCTTAAATGGATTCCAGCCCGGACAGGTATGTTCCCCTTTTACTGTACCGACTTTTGCTCAGCTTTGCACCAGGAAATGCAAGGTTACGCCAGGGTATCTCCAGCTTCGGCTAATGTTCCGCTTACATTCTCTGGTGGTGCTACTGCTAAATAAAAATGATTCATCTCCCGTGGCTTAATTAAAAACAATCATGCAGGGAAGGTTGAGATTTGTTTCTGAGAAAGCTAAATATCGATCTTCTCTGCTTTGATTTCACTTAAAGTTAAATTGGATAATGAAAAACAGTTCACGATTGATAATATTTATCTGCTCAACTCTGATGATCGGGGCATTTTTCTTTCCATTTTGGAAAATTATTCTCGAAGCACCCCAATATCCTGAAGGATTGGAGATGAAAATCTGGCTAAACAAAATTACTGGTGATGTGGAGAAAATAAATGGATTAAATCATTATATAGGCATGAAATTAATTCATAAGGATGAATTTCCGGAATTCAAAATTATGCCATGGGTACTGGCTTTGCTTATTGCTTTTGGCATGTTAGTGGCCGGCCTTCGCAAACGAAAATTATTATGGGCCTGGATCACATCTTTGATAGTTGCTGCGGGTATTGCCTTTTATGATTTTTATCAATGGCTTTATGATTATGGCCATAACCTGGACCCTCATGCGGCAATCAAAGTCCCTGGAATGAGTTATCAGCCACCTATGCTTGGATATAAACAACTGTTGAACTTTCTTGCTGGCTCTTTTCCCGATATAGGTGGATATCTCGTGATTTGCGCAGCACTTGTTATTGTTGGAGTAGCCTTATATGAGCAGGTTTACAACACAAACAGGCCTCATACTGACATTCGCCCTTAATACACACTTACTTTGGCATTTACACATGTGTTAGCAGCATTGTAAACAATCAGGTTGTTAAAAAACAAAAAAATAACAAACTATGAGAATAATCATCGGTCTATTTTTGATCTGCCTTCTGTCATCACAATTACATTCTCAAAGTACTGACACTATTCCATTTGAAGATGCTAATGGAAAATGGGGCATAAAAATACTTAGTTCTGGAAAAGTGTTAGTTGAACCTAAGTATCAGAATTTAGATTATCCCTATGAAGGCCTAATTAAGGCTCGTTTAAATGATAAAACAGGATTCATTGATTTTAATGGAAAGGTCATTGTTCCGTTTAAATATCATGATGCCAATTACTTCGCAGAAGGTCTGGCAGCGGTAAGTCAAGAAACAAAGTCAGGCTGGAAAATTGGTTTTGTTGATAAGACGGGTAAACTCGTTATTGAAATGAAGTATTACTCGATGTACTTGGATAGAACTAGATTTTATAATGGTGTAGCTGTTGTTGCAAAGGGAGAAAATAATGGGTATGGTATAATTGATAGAACTGGTTGCGAATTGACTCCTTTTATTTACACTTATATTAATCCCTTTGAAAATAGTATTGGTATTACAACTGTTAATAAATCTGGTAAATGGGCTCTGCTAAATAAAGCCGGAAAGGAGTTAACCCAATTCAAGTACGACAAATTAACAACCCCTTATTATTTTTCAGATGGGTTAATAAAAATGGAAGTAGGTGGTAAAATTGGGTTTGTTGATTATTTTGGTGAAGAAGTTGTTCCTCCTTACTTTGCAGAAGCAAGTGACTTTTCGGATGATTTATGCGCTGTAAGATCAGTTAGTAGATGGGGTTATATTGATAAAAAAGGTAATAACGTTATTAATTATCAATTCGATATCGCAAATCAATTTTCGGAAGGGCTTGCACTAGTCGTTTATATGGCACATGATGACGGTGTAAACAATTGGAAATGTATTGATAAATCCGGGAAAATAATTTTTGCTCTTAAAGGGGGACAACCAACCGAATATGGTTATTTTAGAAATGGACTATTATTAATACAAAATCAGGAAGAAAAGTATTTCTTCATCGGCAAAAAGGGAGTTCCATTATCAGAAGATATATATGACTATGCAGAGGGATTCTCAGAAGGACTCGCAGTCGTATGTCAGGATGGAAAATGTGGATATGTTGATACGACAGGTAAATTGGTCATTCCATTAAAATATACTGTTGCTTCACCATTTGTTGATGGTTTTGCAGGTGTGATTAGTTTGACTGAAACTGGACTTGAGCAAGAATTAATAATTGATAAGACAGGGAAAGTCGTTTTATCTAAATGAACATCCCAGCCAAACTATGAGAATGGTGATCAGATTGCACACCGCCACTAACACTGGTTTTGCGTCAGGCGGGGTGACTTACACACCAGAAGCTTTGTGCTTCTATTCAAGTTTAGCACTGGTTGACAATTTGTGCTTCGAAATCAGCCCGACTGCAAATCCCGAAAACGTTTGATTAACAAATTGCATTGTGATGAAACTCAGAGTAAAAATCATATATTCCTTTCCCCTTATCCTTTTGATGCTTATTGGCTCCTGTAAAAACGAAATGCGTCCAATAAATTATGGCAAGGATAATTGTGAGCTTTGTCGAATGACAGTAATGAATCCACAGTATGCCGCAGGATTGCTTACTTCAAAAGGAAAGGTTTATACTTTTGATGCAGGTGAATGTCTTGTGCGATATGTTAAAAAAAATGGAGTAAATGAAAAGGATCAATATTTCATGAGCGACTATAACAAACCAGGAAGTCTTGTGGATGCAACAACTGCTTTTTACCTGCATGGTGATAGTATTCAAAGTCCTATGGGTGGTAACCTCGCTTCTTTTAAGGACCTGACATCCGCAAAGGTAGCTCAGACGAGCCTTGGAGGACAGATTTTGTCCTGGAAGGATCTTATTAAATAATAATGAAACTAATAACTAAGCGCTTGAGTATTCGATTCGATGAAGGAAGCCCACCATTTAATTTCCTCCACTCTATAATGTTACATTATTTTGTTTCATGCAGTATAATTTTTTTTCTTACTTCTTTTTCCATCAGTGTTGTTGCCCGCGAGATTACTGTTAAATCCGGCACAAAGATCAACACTATTCAGAAAGCACTGAATTCAGCCCAAAACGGAGATATCATTAAAGTGACAGAATCAACCTATTATGTTGAAGATATCCTTATTGATAAATCAATCAGTCTGATCGGTATTGGCAAGCCTGTGCTCGACGGACAAAAGAAAAGCAATGTAATTATTATTTCAGCACCCCAGGTTACCATTAACGGCTTTGTGATCCGCAATAGCGGGTTTTCAAACATAAAGGATAAGGCTGGGATACGGGTAGAAAAATGTGATAGAGTTAAAATTCTTAATAACCTGCTTGAAAATACCTGTTTTGGTATCTATTTAGCAAAAGTTAACGGGGGAACAATCAGTGGGAATATTATTCGTGGTAATAACTCTGTAATACAGTCAGGAAACGGCATACATCTATGGTACTCAAACCATATCAATATTTATAACAATAAAATATACGGACAACGTGATGGCATTTATTTCGAATTTGCAACATTCTGTGAAATCAGCCATAATCTGAGTGAGAACAATCACCGGTACGGACTTCATTTCATGTTTTCTAATAACGACAACTATGCATATAATATTTTTAGGAACAACGGGAGTGGAGTAGCTGTTATGTATACTAAACATATCAGGATGATTAACAATACTTTCGAAAGAAACTGGGGAAGTTCATCTTATGGATTATTGTTGAAAGATATCAGTCGAAGCTATATCTCAAACAATACATTTGCTAAAAATACTTCAGGGATCTTCATGGAAGGGACTAATGAAGTTAAAGTGGAACGTAATAATTTTTTAAATAATGGACTGGCAGTCAGGATGTTGGCAAACTGTGAAAAAGACACCTTTCTTCTGAATAATTTTTTGGGAAATACTTTTGATTTTACAACAAATGGAAGTGAAAATCTCAATTATCTGAAGGGTAACTATTGGGATAAATACAGTGGTTACGACTTGAATCGCGACGGGAAGGGCGATCTGCCCTATAGGCCGGTTAGCCTCTATTCGCAGATTATCGAGAAACTTCCTTCAGCTGTCTTCCTGCTCAGAAGTTTTGTGGCAGAATTGCTGGATGAAGCGGAAAAGGCCTTACCATCCTTGTCATATGTAAACTTATATGATACTGAACCTTCAATGCACATAATTCGATAATGATCCAGATAGAAAGATTATATAAAAAGTATGGAAAAGTCAAGGCTCTGAAAGGAATCAACCTCACTTTTAATCTTGATCAGGTTGTAGCATTGGTGGGTCCGAATGCTTCCGGTAAGACTACCTTAATTAAATGTCTGTTAGGTATGGTGATACCTGATGAAGGCCGGATTCTGTTCGATGGGAAAGATATTAAAGGTGATGTGCAGTATAAAAAAAGAATAGGCTATATGCCCCAAATCGGCCGTTATCCGGATAACATGCTAATGGGCTACTTATTCGGTATGATGAAAGACCTGGGTAAAATCCGCCTGAAGGATAACTTTGATGAAGAACTGATAGTTACTTTTCATCTTGAAGAAATGTTTGGCAAACCAATGCGGGTGCTTTCAGGAGGTACAAGGCAAAAAGTAAGTGCAGCACTTGCATTCATGTTCAATCCTGATGTAATTATACTCGATGAGCCCACAGCCGGTCTTGACCCATTAGCTTCAGAAATCCTGAAACAAAAGATTCATAAAGAAAGAGAAGCTGGCAAACTCCTCATTGTAACTTCGCATATTATGAGTGAAGTCGAAGAAATTGCTGACAGCATAGCCTATATTGTTGAGGGGGAAGCATTATTTTACAAAAGCATAGCTGAAATTAAATCCGAATCGGGAGAAGAGAGGTTAGGAAAAGCGTTGTTCCATTTGCTAAAATAATCTGCTATGCGAAAAATTAGTAAATATGTTTTACATGACATTTTAAGAAATCGTATACTTGTGGCATATGTGGTACTGCTATCTTTAAGTTCTTTTGGTCTATTCTTGATGAATGAAGATGTATCCAAAGGACTTAGCAGCTTGCTTACAGTGCTTTTAATTGTGGTTCCCCTAGTAAGTATTCTATTCACGACCATATACTTCTTTAATTCTTACGAATTCATTGAATTGCTTGTATCGCAACCCTTGAAACGCAGTAATATTCTGTTAGGTGTCTATTGTGGTGTCGGACTTTCACTGCTGCTTGCATTCTGGTTAGGGATAGGTTTACCGGTACTAATCTTCGATGCAACTATTGTGGGCTGGTATTTCTTATTATCAGGTACTCTTCTAACTATGGTATTTGTATCCCTTGCATTTTTGGCATCGGTACTTACACGCGACAAAGCTCGAGGAATCGGAATCTCTGTGTTGCTATGGTTTTATTTCACGTTAATCTTTGATGGTATAATACTGATGGTGATGTTTGCCTTTTCAGATTATCCATTGGAAAAATTAACTATATTTATGAGTTGCTTTAATCCTGTTGATCTCGCTCGCATACTGGTGCTGTTAAAGATGGATATTTCTGCATTGATGGG
Source organism: Bacteroidales bacterium (assembly GCA_016707785.1). NCBI lineage: Bacteria > Pseudomonadati > Bacteroidota > Bacteroidia > Bacteroidales > Bacteroidales bacterium. The sequence goes on from JADJGZ010000028.1 coordinate 28,148, forward strand.
TTACACTGGTGCAATTTTCAACCAGTTTTTCGGATCTTCCTTTGGTATAGTGCTTGCGGTTACAGTAATGCTTACCTGGGTTTTGGTTCCTATTGTAATCGCTTTACGGATATTCAAAGGAAAAAATTTGTGATACAAGTAGCTGATCCTATTAAAAAATCCCGGATTGAACATCAATACAACCCGGGATTTTTTTGTTGTTGGTTCACAATCTATCTTGCCGGTGGCAACAGAACCGCATCAATGACATGAATTATTCCATTGCTGCAAGGTACTGAAGCAACAATACCTGCGCCGTTCACTGTAACTTCTCCGTCTTTTACACCCATGGTGACTTTCCCCCCGTTAACCATACCGAGCGTTTGTCCATCTTTAAAGAATGATTGATCAAGTTTGCCAACATAAACATGATATTCGAGGATATTTCGCAAATCTGCTTTTTTCTCTGGCTTAACAAGTCCTTCAACGGTGCCCTTCGGTAACTTATTGAAAGCGTCATTGGTTGGTGCAAAAACTGTAAACGGACCCGCGTTCGACAATACATCAACATATTCAGCAGCTTGCAGGGCGGCTACCAGTGTTGTGTGATCTGCTGAACCAACAGCCACTTTAACAACGTCTTTTTGTGATGCATCATCCTCAACTCCGGATTGTCCGGAAAGAGGAACAGTTGTGGTTTTAGGGGCTGAACTGTTATTACTACTTTCTTTTACTCCGGAATTGCATGAGCTGATAACCAAAGAAATGGCCAGAAAGCCAACGAAAATGAATGTAATTGATTTTCTCATACGAAATAATTTTGGGTTATGAATATTGATTAAGGTATTAAGTACAAATATACTTAAATATAAAACAATAGCCTGTAATTATTAATATTAGAAGACCTTATTATCTTCTGTAATTATAAACAATTCGCTATCGTCGGATTCAAAATTTTCTGCATTCTGAACCCTGTATCCTTAAACATAGTTTTTGGCACTATCGGTAACCGGGCTTGTTTTATAAAGCTATTGCTGCCCTGATCTGTAAAAATATGGATTTACCTTAAAGGTTTATTACTCAAGAATGGTTGAATTTAGAAGAATGCAATACTTTTCAGAAAATGGAACGGATAAACTATCCAATCAGGGGCTCTAACAGTTTCTTATCAATTCTGCTTAAACCTGATGGCGTTTATCCGTTCCTATTAAACCATGAAAATATAAAAACAATTTCTGTGATCGGCTTATGCTTTAGGCAGCAAATCAGTTGTTCTTAATTTTGGAGCTTTGAAAATACCTAGCAATCCGTTTATCCCTACAGTCATGATAATGTTATATAGGAAAGCTATAAAAGCAATTAAAAGCAGCGCTCCGGAAATTGCAGCCAGCACCATGTATGGCATGAATTCACCATTGATGTATAAAGTGCGTCGCAGCATTCCATGTAATCCGGCCATTCCCATAAAGGCTCCCATTCCGATACCGCCAAGCAGATGACACCAGAAATGAATATTGGTAAGTTTCTCACTATAGAGCTTGGCTCCATTTGTTAGAATCGGCAACAGGAAATAAATAGCTGAATACAAAGTCATGCTTAATCCAACAAGAATAGCTACATGCACATGTGGCCCGATGATCCATTGAGTATTATGCAATATCCTGTTGAGTCCAAGATCGGCTTGCATGATACCAGCCGGAACCGCAAGTGCAAATCCAAGTAAACCACCTAACAGGAATTTTAACGGATTCGACATTTTCAATGGTCGTGCACTCCATAAAGTAGCAAGTGTGATGAAAAATGCAAGACCTTGAGTAATTAGTTCAAAAGCTGTGACCATTTCTCCTGAAACAACCTTTAGCCATCCGGGTTGCCCCTGGTCACTCATTAGGTGATGTGACCAAACCGTCCAGGATACAATCAATTCGAGGAGCAAGGCAGCACGAGCCCAGTTTTCCATAAAAAGTTTCTTTCCGGTGATCAGTGTGGCAAGCAGGTACCAGGTACCGGCAACAAATATCAGCACCAAACCATCAGCAATAAGGTCAAGTCCCCACCAAAACCAGTTTTTGTAAAGCAATGCATCAACGGCTGTTTCTTTCAGATCAAATCCGAGTAAAGACCCTACCATATAAACAAGTATCAGTACACCTGTAAAAAGTATAATTGCGGCATTCAGGGCAACATCTACTGTACCTCTTGCAATAGCAGCAACAGGGAGTGATACAAGATGTTCTTTCCGGTCTTCCTTTTTCTTAAAGAGATTTTTTAATCCACTGTACCCAAACGCTGATCCCATTAAAGCAGCTACAGGTTGTTTTTGCCAACCATCAGGAGTATACACAATGGTTTTAAAAATATTTATAACAAACAACACTGTTCCGACCATGACTATGGCAATTCCCAAAATAAAAAAGGTACCACCTACTACACTGAATTGTGTAAAATCGGCGGGCAGCGGCCAATATAGGGTATAAAGCGGTGCATAATGTGATATAAAACCGGCTGCCCAGAAAATAAAGGTACCGATGGCAATGCACCAGAACGTCCAGTTGGCCATTTTGATACTCCACAGGGGTTTATTCATCAGAAAAGGAACGAGAAACAAAAATGCACCAAAAACAATGGAGTAGGTGGATCCAAAGATACCAACCAGGGGATGTGCTGTTAGTATGGCAAAATATTGATTTGTGGTAACTGCGTCAATCGGTGTGACAGCATACATACGCATGATCATCCCTTCGATCACCACCAGCCCGTAATAAAGAAGACCGACAACGACAAAACGAAGGGTAATTTTCTGCATAGGAGTGAGGGAGGTGTGTTTGAAAAGTCCCAGTTCTCCATTCATTAAGGTATTTATATAGCTCATATCAACAAGTTTTTTTATTTAAAGTGTTCAAATTAATCTGTTACTTCGACAACATCCTTTTCAATCATAAACACACCGGCAGGACCGGAGTACTCGGTTGAACGGATAGAGTAAACACCTGCTCTGTCGAACTGCCATAAAATGTCATTGTTGTGCCCGGGTAAAACCTGCATCTGGAAAACCATGGTATTGTCGTTACGAAACAATCCAAATCCATAGGTCAGATCAGCTGATTTAACATTAAATAAAACCTTGTCATTAGTCTTAATCACCATTTTCTCTGCCGGTAGCTGAAATTTGTGATTCTGAACACTGATGTCAAAAACCTTGTCTGCTTTGATGTTTTCCCTGTTCATATCCATTGGTTTCCAGGGTATGGTATGCAGGGTAACCATATGGATTGTTACACCCAACAGGATAAGAAATCCCACAAAAGTGTAAAAGAAGGCCGGCTTCACTTTAGAAGGACCTTTAGTGGTTACACGATAGGCGAACCATCCCATCAGTGCCAGGATCGCAAGCACATATAAAGTGTAAATTAATGTTTGTCCCTGAAGGACAGTGTTCGAGTCTACCATAATTTCTCGTTTTAGATTAATGATTAACGGGTTCTAATTATTGTTGCAATCAGATTTGTTTACTGCGGCTCAAATCAGCAAGTGTCGTTGTCTTTAATGTTTCGAGAAAGGTCTGTTTTGGTTTTTCCCAAATTTGATGTAATGCACATGGTTTATCAACCGGGCATACAGTATTGCCCAATACACAACCTTCAAAGGATAAAAGTCCTTCCACCGAATCGATAATTTCGGAAAAATAGATTGTGTCAAGTGACCTGGCAAAAACGTAACCACCGCTTCTACCACGGGTAGCCTTAATAAATCCGTTTTTGGATAAATCGGTTAGTAAACGCATGAGATAGCGCTTGGGAATATGAAGTTCTTCAAACAGATTCTTGGCTGAAAACTTTGTTTCGCTATTGAGCGCCATATAAGTGAGAATACGAAGCGCGTGTTCAGATGTTTTGCTGATAAACATAAATTAATACTTTCAGGTATTATTTAATGCAAATATATGTAAATAGGGATGCCAATAGGATAATGAAATGTTTTTTTAATTTAATTAAGTCTAATGCCCCCTGGTGCATTCCGTGTATTAAAATGATGCCGGTGATGGATGCATCAGAGTAATTATGGTTCTTTTTTGTTAATTTATTGTTAATCGACCTGTAAGCATTCTCAATAACAGAAGAACAATTACTTACTTTTGCTTTTTATCATGAAAGAATGATGGTTTTGAAATCTATAAAGACGTTCTTTATATTTCTTGCCGGTTGCATACTGGTTGGGCATGCCATTATTCCACATCACCATCATATTGCTGTTAGCAAGTTTGTCGCAGAAATTATTAATCATCACCATGACAACGATTCTGAGTCACCGGCTAGTCATTCGCATGAGCACGATGGTGGCAAAACAAGCAAGTTTGTTTTAGATCAGGTCATCATTTTCCGCTCAGGTGCCTTGCGATCAGCCCCAGTTCTTGCTTCAGATTCTTTTTTGGATTTTGATCATAGCCAGCAATTAGTTGCTTTTTTACCATATATACATCAGAATATAATTCCGGAATCCACCCTATTCCGACGAACTGATCATCAGAAACCTTCTATCTTCTTTTTGAGTCGGGATATTCAATTCCGCGGTCCTCCTGCTGCCTAGGTTTCGGCTTTCTTTTTCTTTTTTAGGAATATCCTGCGTTTGCAGGTATTGTCAGTTTTGTTAGCCAACCATCCTTTCATTTTTCCTCCTTTTGTTTGTCAAGAGTGTATTCCCATATAAGGATTATTTACTCATTCCGTAGAATGACCATAATGCACAGATTTGTAACCATTAAACTAGTCTCATGAATCTAAGAATTTTCATCATTGCCATACTTGCGACACTGCTTTCAGCCTGTTCGCAGAACCAGAAGGATGATAAAAAAGCTTCTGAAGCTGCCTCGCATGATGAGGTTAGTCTTAAATTAACATCATATAATCCGGACTATGAGGTTTTTGCCGAAGCTGCACCTTTTGTTGCAGGTGAGAAATCCCGTGTGCTTTCACATTTTACGCATATCCCTGAATTTAAAGCAGTTATCGATGGAAGTATAACGATCCGGCTCATTATTGGGAATAAGGAGGTAAAGCAAAAGCTTGATCAGCCTACACGCAAGGGAATCTACGACTTTAGCCTTATTCCCGATACTCCAGGCAAAGGACAGATTATCTATGATATTTCCAATAGTAAAGGAAAATCACAATTGGTGGTTGAAGGAATCACGGTTTTTTCTAAAGAAGAAGATGCTGTAAAAGCTGCCCAGGCTTTGGTGAAATCTTCGCCATTTTCGGCAGTATTTACAAAAGAACAATCATGGAAAATTGATTTTGCCACTGAAATGCCCCATTCTGAACCTTTCGGACAGGTCATTAAAACCATTGCCCAGGTTCAATCAGCGCAGGGCGATGAAATTATGGTTTCAGCAAAAACCAGCGGAATATTAACATTTTCTGCAAGTAATGTGCTGGAAGGCAAAAGTGTTTCATCCGGTCAGCTTTTGTGCACTGTTTCAGGAAGCAGCATGGCTGAGAATAATTCAGAAGTCCGGTTTGTGGAAGCCCGCAATAATTATGAGAAGGCAAAAGCCGATTTTGAGCGGATGACAGAGCTTGCAAAGGATAAAATAGTTTCTGATAAAGATTTTTTAGTGGCAAAAAACCAATATGAAAACTCTAAAGCAATTTTCGACAATCTTAAAGCCAATTTCAGTGCAAAGGGACAAAATATAAGTAGTCCGATGAGTGGATTCATTAAACAACTTTTTGTCCAAAACGGTCAATATGTAGAAGCTGGTCAGCCAATTGTAAGTATTTCGCAAAACAAAACCCTGGTGTTACTCGCGGAAGTGCAGCAAAAATATGCGGCTTTATTGGGTAATATATCTGATGCCAATATTCGCATACCAAATAATGATCAGGCATTTACATTGGCTCAGTTGAATGGAAAAGTATTGTCGTATGGGCGGAATACAAATAGCGACAATTATCTGATCCCAGTAAGTATACAGATTGATAATAAAGGAAACTTCATTTCAGGAGGGTTCGTTGAAATGTATCTTAAAACCACTGCCAATACCCAGGCTTTAACGATCCCCAATGAAGCCTTAATGGAAGAACAAGGCAACTATTTCGTTTACGTTCAGATAAATCCTGAACTTTTCGAGAAACGTGAAGTTTTTCCGGGAGCAACTGATGGCTTAAGAACAGAGCTGATAAAAGGTATTTCCATGAACGACCGGATCGTTACCAGAGGTGCCACACTGGTTAAGCTTTCCCAGGCTTCAGGTGCTTTGGATGCTCATTCAGGACATGTTCATTAAGAAAGGAGACGAAAATGTTAAATGCAATTTTAAAATTTTCACTTAGCAATAAGTACTTTATACTGTTATGTGCTGTTGTTGTGGTGGTTATCGGGTTACAGACAGCCAGAAATATGGATGTTGATGTGTTCCCTGACCTTACCGCACCTACAGTAGTTGTGATGACTGATGCTCATGGTATGGCTTCGGAAGAGGTAGAGCGTTTGGTTACTTTTCCTATCGAAACAGCCATGAATGGTGCTACGGATGTTCGCCGGGTGCGTTCGGCTTCATCACAGGGATTCTCGTTTGTCTGGGTTGAATTTGATTGGGGAACAGATATTTTCAAAGCCCGCCAGGTGGTAAGCGAAAAACTAATCAGCGTTACTACGCAAATGCCACTCGGTGTCGGACAGCCTTTGCTTGCCCCGCAGTCGAGTGTAATGGGTGAAATGTTTTTCCTGGGTCTGCAGGCTGATAGCACCAGCATGATGGACCTGCGCACTATAGCCGACTGGAACATTAAACCATTGCTTCTGGCAACTGGCGGGGTTTCTCAGGTTACAATTATAGGAGGCGATTACAAACAATATCAAGTACTTGCCGATCCACAGCGAATGAATTATTTCAATGTTTCAATGAGCGAACTGGCTGAAGTTTGTAAGGGCATAAGCCAAAATTCATCCGGTGGTGCTTTGCGCCAATATGGCAACGAATATGTTGTCAGGGGGATCGCCCGAACAGCGGATATAGATGCATTAGGCAACTCCTATATTAAATCGGTAAATGGCAGGCCTGTAAAGATCAATGATCTGGCTGTTGTGAAGATAGGAAGTGCAATAAAAATGGGCTATGCTGCCGAAAACGCAAAACCAGCGGTTATCATTTCCGTTTCAAAACAGCCCAATGCTAACACCCTTGATTTAACACGCCGCATCGAAGAAAATTTATCTACACTGCAGCAATCATTGCCTCCCGATGTTAAACTGGATACTAAAATTTTCCGTCAGGCCGATTTTATTGAAACCTCTGTGAAGAATGTTCAAAGCGCCTTAATTGAAGGTGCAATATTCGTTATTATTATTCTTTTTCTCTTCCTTGGTAGTTTTCGCACTACAATAATTTCGGTGCTGGCCATTCCTATATCATTGTTGGGATCAATCATAGTAATGAAACTCCTGGGCCTGAATATCAATACCATGAGTTTGGGCGGCATGGCCATTGCTATTGGTGTATTGGTTGATGATGCCATTATAGATGTGGAAAATGTGTACAAACGACTCCGCATGAATCAACAGCTCCCGGTTCATAGTCGGTTGAATGCTTTTATAGTAGTTTTAGAAGCCTCCAAAGAGGTAAGAGCCTCCATTATAAATGCAACCCTTATCATTATTGTGGCTTTTCTGCCTTTATTTTTCCTTTCGGGTATGGAAGGCAGGATGCTAATACCGCTTGGAATTGCTTTTATTGTATCCTTGTTCCTTTCACTTGTGGTGGCAATGACACTCACCCCTTTGTTGTGTAAAATGCTGCTTTCGGATGAGAAATACCTTGCGAAAAATGAAAAGGATAAATGGCTCACCCGCAAACTTACTGAACAATACCATAAATCACTGGGCTGGGCTTTGAAGCACAAACGGGCTGTTGTATTCTCATCACTCGGGCTGTTTATTGTTTCTCTCATCCTGTATTCAACAATGGGCCGCAGTTTCCTTCCCGAATTTAACGAAGGCTCATTGACCTTATCTGTAGTCAGCAAACCGGGAACATCCCTGGACGAAAGCAATCGTTTAGGTAACCTGGTTGAAACTGAATTACTATCAATCCCTGAAGTGGTGAGTACAGCCCGGCGCACCGGCCGTGGTGAACTGGATGAACATTCGCAAACAGTGAACAGTGCAGAAGTAGACGTAAATTTTAAGCTTAAGGACCGTAGTCGCGATGAATTTATGTCAGAGGTTCGGGCAAAGATAGCCGGAGTTCCAGGAATAGCGGCAACAATAGGACAGCCATTGGGGCACCGTATCGACCATATGATTTCCGGCACAAGAGCCAATATCGCCATTAAGGTTTTTGGAACAGACCTGAATAAGATGTTTACACTCGGAAATGAAATAAAAAGTGCCATTATTGATGTTGAAGGATTAGTAGATGTTAATGTGGATCAGCAGGTAGAGATCCCACAGATTCAGATTCGGGCCAATCGTGAAATGCTGGCACAGTATGGCATTACGATCGATCAATTCAATGAATTTGTTGACATCTCTTTTGGTGGTGAGAAATTATCTGATATTTATGAAGGACAGCGAAGGTTCGACCTCGTTTTACGACTTAATAAAGACTATACCGAATCCATTGAAGGAATCCGTTCGTCATTAATTGATACACATGATGGTAAGAAAGTCCCTCTGGAGCAGGTTGCTGACGTTGTTTCGGTTTCCGGGCCAAGTGGCATCAGCAGGGAAAACGTTCAGCGTAAAGTGGTTGTTTCTGCCAATGTTTCAGGCCGTGATATTCGCAGTGTTGTTCAGGAAATACAGAAAAATGTAAATGATAAAATTACATTTCCAGAAGGATACCGCGTTGAATATGGTGGACAGTTCGAAAGTGAAGAAAAAGCTTCAAAAACATTGCTTATCACTTCCATACTCGCAATACTTATCATTTTCCTGCTTCTTTTCCAGGAATTTAAAAACTTCAAACTGGCAGGCGTTGTATTACTTAACTTGCCTCTGGCATTAATTGGTGGTGTCTTTGCAATCTATTTCACCTCAGGCGTATTGAGTATCCCGGCAATTATTGGGTTTATAACACTCTTTGGTATTGCAACCCGCAATGGTATCCTGCTTATTACCAATTACCAGCGGCTACAAAGCCAGGGAATCGGACTTTACGAAACGGTTACAAGAGGTTCATCCGACCGATTAAACGCCATCCTGATGACCGCTCTCACAGCCGCCCTTGCTCTTATTCCACTCGCATTAAGGGGTGATTTATCAGGTAATGAGATACAAAGCCCGATGGCAAAGGTAATTTTAGGTGGATTGTTAACATCAACCTTACTCAATATCTATATTGTGCCAATCGTGTACAGCATTTTATTCAATCGTGGAATTATTAAAAACGATAACGTATGAAGAAGTACATAAAAATAGGTGTCCTGCTTTTCATTTTGCCTGTTTCATTAACAGCGCAGATATCTGTTGACAGCCTTTTATCAATGGTAGAAAGGAATAACACAACCCTTTCTGCTTTGAGAAAAAGTGTGGAAGCTGAAAAACTGGGAAACCAGACAGGGCTTTACCTTCAAAACCCGGAAGCAGGATATAATTACCTCTGGGGTGGAAGGGATGCCATAGGTAACCGGACGGATATAAACATCAAACAATCATTCGACTTTCCAACGGCATATAGGTACCGCCGACAAATTGCTGATTCACGCAATCTTCAGGCAGAACTTGAGTATAAGAAGCAACGGGTGGATATTTTGCTTAGAGCCCGTTTAATCTTTGTTGATCTTATCTACGCGAATGCTGAAATTGAAGAGAATGGAAAGCGTTTGGCACACGCACAAGACCTCGCAGATGCATTTCAACGACTGTATGAAAAGGGAGATGTCAGCATTCTGGAACATAATAAAGCTCAGCTTAACCTGCTGAATTACAGGAAGGTAGTTGAAATGCTTACTATAGAAAGAAATGCTGTGTTGAAACAACTTTCTGTTTTGAATGGAGGAATTACCATTGATTTGACACAAAGTTACCTGCCATCCCGGGTGCTACCAACCGATTTCGATCAGTGGTATAGCAGAGTTGAACAAATCAATCCAGAATTGCTATGGTTGAAACAGGAGGTAGAAGTAAGTATGAAACAGCAGAAACTGAATCAGGCACAGTCCCTTCCTAAAGCTTCAGCCGGGTACATGAGCGAAAACCTTTCCGGTGAACATTTCCAGGGTGTTACTGTTGGAGTATCAATTCCATTGTGGGAAAACAAAAACAAGTTGAAATATGCCCGTGCTCAGACCATAGCCTTTCAAGGGATGGAGCTTGACAGCAAATTGCAATTTTATAATCAGTTAAAACTTCAGCACGATAAAGCGGCAAGTCTTCAAAAAATGGCAGTTGAATACAGGCAATTGATTGAATCCTCTCAAAATCCTATGCTTTTGAAAAAAGCACTGGATAAAGGCGAAATAAATCTGATCAATTACCTGATGGAGCTGTCTTTTACCTACCAGGCAATAGATAAGCTGTTGAAATCTGAATACGAACTGAATACAGTTTTGTCATTTTGGCTCAATATGAAATCTAAAAAGTCATTCAATATTACCTATGATTGAAATATAAGAACCTAAGATCTGTGTATGAAAGATTGTAGCTCTGTTAATGATTGTTTAAGTCCGAAGACCGCTTTGTTCACGAAAGGGCTATATACTGTTTTTGAATGTTCGAAGTGTGGCCACCGATATACCAGGATCAGTGATGACACTATGTTACATATCTCAAAAACATACTCCGATGCTTATTTCTTTGATGGCAAAGATGGCTATCCTAATTATCTGGATGAGGAAGAAATTTTAATAAATCAGGGGATCCGTTACGCAAAGCTGATCTCAAAATTTAAAATTCCGGGTAAAATACTGGATGTTGGATGTGCAGCTGGCTTTGCGTTAAACGGATTTAAGCTTCAGGGTTGGGAATGCTCCGGGATAGAACCAAACAAATCAATGGCGGAATTTGGTAACAAAAAATTTGACCTGAATATTGAGGTTGGAAACCTGGAATCATTCAATGGTAATGATAAGTATGATCTGATTACCCTAATTCAAGTGATAGGCCATTTCCATAACATTGATCAGGCACTTGAAAATGTATTCAACTTATTAAAACCTGGTGGTATGGTTTTAGTCGAATCATGGGACAGAAATAGCTGGATTGCACGATTATTAGGTAAATACTGGCATGAATATTCACCTCCATCAGTGATTCACTGGTTCTCCGACGATTCCCTCCGGGAACTCTTCAGACAACATCAGCTTTTTTTTGTTGATAAGGGGTATCCTAAAAAACAGATAAACCTCAAACATGCTATCTCTTTAATTGATTCAATGATACCAGACATTATTGGCAAAAAGAGAATATTCAATTTTTTTACTGAAAAACTAGGGCATTCAACACTAAACTATCCATTTTCTGACTTAAAATGGTACGTTTTCCGGAAAGAAGCTAAATAATACAATATGAAGCGTTTCGCTATTTTTACAGGCATCCTTTCAGGTTTCCTTTTTGGTGTAGCTACTCCCTTCAGTAAACTACTTTTGAATAGTTTAAACTCATTCCAGTTGGCAGGCATCCTTTATCTTGGTGCTGCCATCGCAATGTTTCCTTTTATTTTCCGTAAAAACAACAGGTTGTCGATGTTATTCCATCCTGGCAGCAAAATAAAAACACTCGGAATTATACTTTTCGGAGGTTTTCTTGGACCTGTACTTTTGCTATTTGGACTTAGAACTGCTGATGCGGCATCTGTTTCAATCTGGTTAAATATGGAACTTGCAGCGACTGCTATTTTAGGAGTGTTGATTTTTAAAGACACCCTGGATAGAAATACATGGATAGGTGTTATATTAACAATAGTTGCCGGGGTAATTACATCACTTGGGGAGGGGTCAGGTAATTTCATTGCAGCTCTTTTTATTACTGCAGCCTGCATTAGCTGGGCTATTGATAATCATCTTACTTCCCTTACTGATGGCGCTTCTCCCCAGTCTGTAACCTTCTTAAAAGGAATAGTGGCCGGATCAGTCAATTTAACTATTGGTTGTCTAATTTCAAGCGAACCATTAAAATTAGGAATTGTCGGCCCTGCATTATTGGTTGGTATATTTTCTTACGGGTTCAGTATTATGTTATACGTAACTTCTGCTCAGAATCTTGGGGCAACCCGCGGACAAATATTATTCTCTACTGCCCCAATTTGGGGAGTAATTCTATCCTATATAATCTATCGCGATTCATTTCAATGGGTTCATGTCATCTCTTTGATCCTGTTAGCTCTTGCAGTTACCGTAATATACCTGTTAAAACATAAACATCAGCACACACATATCGAAATGGAACACCTCCATTTCCACCAACACAATGATGGACACCACGATCATGACCATGATGATCTATCAATACCGGCAGGTAAATGGCATTCTCATGTGCATAAGCATCATCCCTTAGCACATGAACACCCTCACTTTCCTGACCTGCACCATAGGCATGAACACTAAATGATTATTTCCTGGTATCTCCATTTTAACAATATGCCGAAATCTGGGTTTAATCTATGAATTTTGCATTTCAAACAAAAAGAATCAACTTACCCGTTTAAAATACCCACCCATGATAACCGAAAACGACAAGTTATCCGATGTAGTCGGAAGGAATATTGATTTGCTTCCAATTATTCACAGGCTTGGATTAAGCTCAAAAATGGGAGAAAGAAACATCCGCCAGGTTTGTGATGATAATGCCAAAGATGTAAGGTTCGTATTGGTTGTTTTAAATACTTATTCTTCAGCAACTTACTTCCCAAAACCTGAAGACCTTGAACTAAATCCATTAATAGAATTTCTTACCCAAACACATACCTATCACAAGCAGGTAACCATTCCCAGGTTATACGGTTTTATTGATCAATTGAAAAATCAAATGCCTGGCGATAAGTTGTTATTGATCATTGAAAAATATCTAAATCAGTACATAGAAAAACTTATTCAGCATATTGATTTTGAAGAACTTGACATATTCCCTTTAGTTAATAAGGTGGATTATGTGAATGAGAAATCAGTGAACATAAAAAAGTTATTCAGGCAACATACCAATGTTGAGAATGAGATCAGTGATCTTAAAACTATCATTCTCAGGCATATTCCTCAAAATGTGAATATGGATTTGATTCACGATCTGTTACACACTTTATCCCACTTTGAGAAAGAGCAACTCGACCATGCGAGGTTTGAGGATAAGATTTTGATCCCTAAGCTTTTAAAGTTATTAGCTAACTAATACTATGATAAAGCAAAACGGTTCCGCTGTCATAATAAATGCTTCTCCAATCATTCAACAGGGCTTGAAAAATATCCTGTTAGCAAAGAATATTGGGATAAGTGATATTGTTGCATCAGTTCCTGATTATGCAGTATTAAAAGAATGGAAACACCTGCTGCTTATTATTGATACTAAATATACTGATGAACTGGAAAGATATGCGAAACTTCTAAGAACGAATGGTAATTATATGGTGGGTATTGGGACCATGGAATTGAAATATTATTTTGATGAATTCATTGATATCTATGAATCAACAGAATCAATTATACAGAAGATCAATGATTACGTTACCAAAATATCTGATATAAAATCCGATAATCAACTTTCAGCCAGGGAGATAGAAGTGCTCACCATGGTCGCACAAGGTCTTAGTAATAAGCAGATTGCGGATAAACTCTTTATTAGTATTCACACCGCTATCACACACCGTAAGAATATTACCTTCAAACTGGGCATAAAGAGTATTTCAGGTTTAACACTATATGCAGCTTTAAATAATATGGTCGATTTTCACTGACAAAATACCTACTTATTGGGATTGTAGCATCCTTTTTATCCGCCTTCCTTTGCATTCAAACTTTAATCAAAAAGAAATCACATGAATGCAAACCACGTTTTTAAGAAGGTTGCCCTGGTCGGTGCAGTTCTCCTGGGTATAAATACAGTACAGGCGCAAGACAGGTTATTTACTTATACCTATCAAAGTACAGTTTTAAACAAAGGTCAGCGTGAGTTGGAATCATGGCACACATTACGGACAGGCAGGGACGATTACTATGCCAGGTATGATAACCGGACAGAATATGAAATCGGATTAGGTAAAAATTTACAGACTGCTTTTTATTTGAACATCACTTCTAAGACTAAGACAGTTACCGAAAACGATGTCAAATCGCTATCGACAGAAAATGAAATTGGTTTCTCAAATGAATGGAAACTTAAAATTCTTGATCCGGTTGCACACCCGGTTGGGCTTGCATTGTATGGCGAAGTGGGCATTTCAACCAACGAATATGAACTTGAAGGAAAAATTATCGTAGATAAGAAAATCGGGAGCCTCAACATTGCTGCGAACTTAGTTTATGAGGCGGAATTTGCTCCGGGGTATATCAGCAATGATCTCAAATGGGAACAGGAGAATAAGATTGAAGGCTATCTTGCTTTAGCTTATCCATTAAGTCCTAAGTTTCAACTCACCCTGGAAAATGCATACAGGAATGTTTTTGTTGACAATGAACTTGAACATAGTGCGATTTTTACCGGGCCTGGTTTTTCATATGTGTATGATAACTTCTGGGTTAATTTAACTGTAATGCCTCAGATAGCATCTTTCAAGGGAGAATCAAATAACAACCTAAATTTAAATGAGTATGAAAAAGTTCAGGTTCGATTGCTCTTCTCCTATGTATTCTAAGGTAACGATCACAATCATGATTCTTGTCCTGACAGTAGTAACAATTGCATGTACATCTGCTCTATATGTTCCTACAGCGAATCAGGAAACAGCATCTGTCAGTATTACTGATTTACAGGCTGGAAGAAAGCTGTACATTCAGAAATGCAGTGGTTGCCACACTTTATTTCTTCCTGAAAAATATACGAAGGACGAATGGCACTACTGGATAGATAAAATGAATACCAAAGTCAGGATGGATTCCCTGGAGAGGAACAGGATTCTTACCTATCTTAATAAAGGCCAATAGTGCATTTATTTGACTGCCACCCTTGAAATCTCTGTACCTGAAGGATAGGATATATCAGACTGATTCTCAGCAGTTATGATTATTTCAGTAGGACCAAACGAAGAAACTGTTTCCAATGTAGCCGTTTTAGCGTTCTTACTCTTTAATTGTCCAATATTCTTTATCCCGTTGCTGCTGGTGGCAATCCAAACGATATAAACTGCCTTTGGAGGGGATAGCCTATCGGCACTTGCCAGGTTTTCTGCCTTAACAAATATTGAATAATTATTGCTTTTGTCCTGTTTTACTTTGGCTGTGATTACAGCTGACGGTATCACACTGGATATCGGAAAATTAATTGTGGAACCACATGATGTTAAAAGAAACAGGAGTGCCACACCCATCAGAACATTTTTCATAGTTTTCGTTTTAAAAGTGAACTTATATATTCAAAATATTGGATGTCTTTCATCCACGCCAATACAAAGGTGGATAGAAGAAGAGCAAAATGTATTACATCTGGTCTCTTTAATATTACATAATTTACATATCCAGGGGAAACTCAGCAAAGTGAAAAAAATTTAACACAGAATAACGAATGAAAA
>JADJGZ010000029.1 GCA_016707785.1 Bacteroidales bacterium
TGCCAATGGGGATACCGCCAATAAAATAGGCACTTTCGAAAAGCTATCATCGCCAGGCAGTTTGGTATTCTCTTCTATATTGCTGCACCTCTTTCAGCGTTCGATCTTTCTATTGCTGATGGAAGCCAGATAATCATGAACAAAGGAAGAAGATGAGGTGCACTTCCGGCAAGGGCCTGATGAAACAGGGTAATCCGCAAGATTAGGTCAGCTCTCCCGGCTCAAAAGCTTTTAACCCGGCATTTGATGTAACCCGGCTGAATGGATCACGGGCATCATTACCGAAAAAGGGATTATCAGTCCTGATGCCTTGGCTATTAAAAGAGTGATTCCTTAATTTCAGGAAGAAAACAGCTTTGTCCCTGTCTTTCCAGCATCCATGCGCAGGATGTTCTGGTGTAAGAGCACTCACCTGGTCAAGCCTGAGCATTTCTTCTTCTGTAAGGGTCAATTGAGTGGCTACAATATTGTCAAGAGCCGTTCCTTTCGTTTTGCCCCGATGATAATGCTGGTTGGCGGGCTTATTAAGCAAATATGCAACAGTGCCACCCCGGCTGATACGCCATGGGGTTTCCGGATTTCTATCATCACATCGATGATGTCATAAGCTTTCTCCTTGTGAATTGGAGGGAAAGCGAAGTTATCCCGGCGGCTGTCGCCAGGCCTTTCATATTTCGTGAATTTCCCGGATAAAACCACCTGCAAGCGGACTCCAGGGCATAATGGATATTCCTTCACTGAGCGCCATGGGTAAAATTTCCTTTCCACATCCCTTCCGGCAATACTATAATAGTTCTGACTGGCTTCAAACTTTGTCCAGCCATCTTGTCGGCTATGCCATTGGCTTTGGCTATCATCAGGCAGGGTGGTTCTGATTCCGGGAGGTATCGGACTTTCCCGGATCGGACCACATCTTCCAGGCCCCGCATCGTTTCTTCCAGGGAAGTAATGGAGTCCACACCATGGATATAAAGCATATCCACATGACTTAAGCCAAGTCGTTCAAGGCTATCATTCACCGAATCGGTAATATGCAGGCGGGAAAGTCCAACCTGGTTGGCCCCTTTCCCCATCCGAAGCCTAACCTTGGTAGCTATAAAGACTTCCTGCCGGCATATTCCAAGGTCTTTCAGGGCTTTTCAAGCATGAGTTCCGAAAGGCCTTCGGAGTAAGCGTTGGCGGTATCGTAAAGTTAATTCTTCATCCACGGCTGTTTTAACAAGTTCATTCACGCTTTCCTGTGGCAGTTCACCTATAGCTTTCCAGTATCCCCTGCCTCCAAAAGTCATGGCTCCCAGGCAGAGTTCCGAAAGTAATACCCCTGTATTTCCCAGTTTCTTGTATTTCATGGTGTCTTTCTAATTAATTTGAATAATATATTTTTGGTCTGGCCTCTGAGCCCCCCTTTTTCAAAACGAAGATTGGTCATGTTTCTTGGTTTTTATCAATGAGAAGATCACACTGCCGGCAAGGATCAGAAAAATCACCAGTAACGAATAGTGAATCGGGATTTTAAAGAAATCTATCAAGGCCATTTTGAGTCCCACAAAAATCAGGATAATGGCCAGTCCTACAGCCGTATTTAAACCTGTCGATAATATTGGCCAGCGCGAAATAGAGTGACCGCAGTCCCAGGATAGCAAAAACATTACTGGTATAAACGATAAAATGATCCTGTGTCACTGCCAGGATAGCAGGGATGCTATCCACAGCAAAAATCAGGTCTGTGACTTCAATCATCACAAGCACAACAAATAGGGGAGTGGCATATCGTTTCCGGTCTATCCTTATGAAGAATTTATCATCGTGAAGTTTAGGGGTGGTAGGAACGAGTTTCCGAAAAAGTTTGATCACAGGATTTTTATCGGGATCCATTTTTATCCTTATCCAGCAGCATCCTGATGCCGGTAAATACCAGGAACGCCCGAAAATATAGATGGTCCAGTGGAATTTCTCAAGCAGGGCCACACCGGCAAAAATAAAGATTACACGCATGATCAGGGCTCCGATGACCCAGAAGAGGGACTTGTGCTGATAAATGGAAGGGATACCAAAAAGGAGAATACCAGGACGAAGACAAAGATATTGTCGACACTCAAAGCCTTTTCAATCACATATCCTGTGAAGAATTCAAGGCTTTGGTTTCTCCGAAAAGGTAGTAGATAAATCCATTGAAGCATAAGGCAGGAAGATCCATATCCCCGACCATGTCATGGCTCTTTAACACTTACCACATGCAGTTTCTTATGAAATACCCCCAGGTCGAGGGCTAGCATAATGAGGACAAAAGGTTGAAAAATACCCAGAACCAAATGTTAACTTCCATTTTTAATGATAATATTACTGATTATTTGAAGGTTGATTTATATGATCAAAGCAAAGATAATTACAGGTTTCTAATGACCATAGGTAATTAATCGGCTGATCTTCCAATTACCCTCTGTGAACTTCCAGATATGCAAAAACGAAAGGTGCCACAATCAGGCTTTCCGTTTTCAATATGGCAAAACGTATGGCTTCCGGTTTCAATAGCGCCGAAGTCTTTGATTGGAAATACTTCCAGGCTCCTGCCAGTAGTTCACGGGTAAGCACATAATCTTTTTCAAAAGTCCTGCAAACGCTTCGATGGTTTCGGTAAAATTTCGAACACCCGTATTATCCTGGTACACTTCAAGACTTTCATCAAAAGGTTTTCATCCCTTCAAGATTTTGGCATTGAAAGCTGCAAAAGCAGGCTGTCCTGCCGGGAACTGGTGTTGTACAGGACTAAGTCAACAGGTGGGTTTTCCTGTGCTAATCCCTGAATGATGCCTGCAAAGACTAAAAGACTGGCAAAATGCAAGTTTTATAATGGTTTACTAATGCGTTTCAATATGTTTTTTTATTATTAAACACCTTTTTAATATCAATTGTTTTTGTGAAGAAACAGAATGATGATTTTTATGGTTGCCTTATCTGATAGACTATTTCCTCAATTTATAATGTAATGCATTTAGGTTCATTTTCTTATGGACATTGTTCAAGCCCCGACAATAAATTGAATGGTAATGGGATTTCCGGTGAAATCAACGACATGATTTAACGTATAATCCACAAAATTGTATTTGGCCCTGATTCCTAAATACAGGTTATCTTTCAAATAATACCTGTATCCTACTCCTGCATTTATATTATAAGTGGCTGCAGAAGCTGATTTCAAGTTCCTGTCTTTATCCTCGGTAGAGCATCAAATCCATCAACAGCGACCCCGCCTGTAACTTGAATTTCATGTTGTTTCCTGGTATAAAGGTCATATCCCAGGTCGAAACCAATATGCCCGCCAAAAAAGTGGCTGGTCTTCTCAAGGGAATCAGCTGATGACCTTCTGGCATAATAATCATTTGGTGAATTCAGGAACTTGAAAGTTAAGGTAACATCATAATTCATTCTCCTGTGTTTTGAACCCATTTGGAATCCCAGATCCGGATGTATGCCTAATTTTTTCATTTCGCCGGTAGGAATCCAAATACCTGTAATCCACGACATATGCAGTTCCGGTAAAATAACATATTCATAAACCGCCTTTCGGTATTCCATGGCCAAACTGGATGTTCGATATTCTTCAGATTGTAATTTTGAAAAAATAGTATCGCTGTTATCACTATAGAATTCAGTCAGCAGGTATTCTAGGGAACCTGATTTGCATGTCTTTTTAATTCCCCGGCTAAAGTCCTGGTAAATTGATCAAACTCTTGTCCGGGAGGAATATAACCATAATATGATTTGTAATTATCATAGGAATAATAATTTGAATATGGAATCATTGCAATCCGGGACTGATAATTGAACAGATAATTGAAAATGCCTTGTGTGATCACGGATTCTTCAGGAGGTGTCCCTGTTTGATTGAAAGCAACAATTTAGCCCTGTGAACAGGCTCTCATTCCACATTTTGACTCCCAGTATTGTAAAATTTGATTGGCAGAATCAAGCTTATTCTCAGAAACGAACTGAACGAAATACAAACCACTGTTATAAGCAATATCAGAGCAATCGACCTGCTTTTTTGACATCATATTATCAAAATTCTGGCCCACGGAAATAATCATTGAAAACAGTCCTGCCAGGGACATGATTATACTTTTCATTTCTATAAAGATTACCGGTTAAATAGTGTATTTTTTTTTCATCATGGTCGATTTTTAACTCCAGTCAATAAAATTGGATAAATTGACACAAGTTTATCCTCCGGGTAGTAGAATTACTATTTTAGAAATTTATAAAGTTCAGTTTAGAAAAAATGATTGATTTTGATATTCAACGATTAATATCCGTTTGCTTCTTTAAGGAATTTCAAACCTGCCATTGGGAATGCGTCTGCATGATCCTTTTGACGCAGTTCAGCTTCCAGATACCCGCCATTCTCAATGGGTCTGAGCCATATCTCCATCCTTTTTTCATTTATCGGATCACCAGGGAATAGCTTTCCTAAAGGATCAAAACTGATGATATAAGAAATGCCAGTGATGGAAGGCGGCAAGCCTCTGTTTTTCTTTAACCAGCCATTTCTGATATTGGCTGCTCCGATAGTGCCTGTTACGGTCTTATCGCCGTTTATCCGGATAGATATTTGAATAGAATCCCGGGTAAAATGAAATTTCATTTTTTCGGATTCCGTTCTTACGGTTACCTTGCTTTTAGCCGTTACCCATTGCCCGGTATACGATTCTGGAACCTGCCAGCTATTGCAGCTAAAGATGATCAGGGTTAACAGGGTAAAAGTATAGGATAAAACTTTCATAGTATTATTTTATGATTTCTGTTTTCAGCCAGAAATGAGAAAATGAAAAGTGTGATTTATAGGGGCCTGCCTTGATGCTGCACCTGCATATACTGCCATTTCTTTATTATCCCCTAAACTTTGGACCCTTATCTTCTTATTCCATCTCAATAAATACCTCGATCCCCGATTGAACTCCGGCGGGATTACAGGATGTTCCTGAGGTATTCCGTTAACCAGGAATGCTTTTATCTTTTGTCCGTTCCCTGTAATTTCCACACTTAGCTTCGAATGCCTGTAGGTTAAATCGGTCAGCTTCAGGTAATGAACTTTTTCAGGTAAACAAGGGGCGAAACTCAGGCTATTATTATTGAATCTCATACCTGCCAATCCATGAATGATCATATTCAGGTAGGCTGTTGCCGACCAGGTCTGCAAGCGGCAGGAATTCCAGTGATGGTTGGGCTTATCCGATCCCATTGCCTGATAACCTCCATCAGGTTTCCCGGTATATGGGTTGTATATTTCCCAGAATTCATAATTGCCTTTGTCTTCATCAAGGGCAAGACTTGTCAGGCTGCTCAGTTCTTTATTAAAAGCAGTGAAATTATCAGCAATGATGCATGCTTTGGCAAAAAATCCGTTCGCCATAGGCCAGATAATATTGTTGTGCCTGCCGGGTTGTGTGGCTGAATAACGGGTGAAATCCGGGTACAGGCAGGGAATCCCAAAGTCGGAGATATTTGCATGCCTGGTAAGTTCATAAGCCTGTGAGGGATTCAATACCCCGAAAATTATGGCAAATGAATATCCCATAGCTTCCTGGTATTCATGAACCTTTCCGGAATGATCCATCATGTAATTTAACTTATGTTCCGGCTCATTATAAAAAGACTTTAAAATGGCCGACTTCAGCTTATCACCCTTAATTGTAAACTCTTGGATGAGTTGAGCATCTTCATACAGAATGACCGCCATCTCTGTAAGGGCATGATAAGCTCCGTAATAAAGGCAGTTGGTGCTTAAACATTTGATATCAGCAGCATGATGATCGAGTACATAGGAAGAGAAATTGTTTTTATCAAATATCGGTTCCGGATACCCGGCGATTCCATCGGCAAATACCGCCGGGCCGGTAAACAACCCGGATTCCTTATCATAAGCCTGCGATTCAAGTTGACGCATTGTATTTTCTGAACATCGGTATGCTTGTTTTAGAAAGTCAAGGTCGCCGGTGATATAATAATGATTTAATGCTGATACAGTCCAGAGGATCTTATCCCAATACTGATGCGCAATCGTGTCCTTATTAAGGGTAACACTCCAGAGCGATTTTTCAGCCACACCGGGATAAAGGAGACTTACAGCATTCCATGAATTTATTGCAATGTCTCTTGTCCATTCACCTCCATAATCACCCCCAGCAGCTAGAATTCCCCGCCTTACATTGATCTCCACAGTATTTATGGCTAGATTGCCGGCATCCCTGATTTGAGGGTCGTTACATTGAATACTTTGTGTATAAACTTCACTTAAAATCAGATTAAACAGCAGTAAAAAGGCGGTTTTCCTCATTTGAAATAATTGGTTGATTTTTCCCGGTTATTGAGATAGTATTTCTTCCAAACTTGAAATAGGTCAAGGGATGCAGGCCTGGGGGCGATTATCCTATTCCGTAATGCTGATCTTTTGAACCTGGTAATCCTTGTAGTTAAAGGTCATGAGGCTGAAGATAATGGAATGGTCGGGTTGCAGAATTCCTGTCCGGGGAATTGGCATTGGCGAATCCTTATCCTCCTTCTTTCTGAAAATGCTTTTTTGTTCTTTTCCGTTCGCATCCAGGCGGGCAATGTATGAATTACCCACGTCAATATTTTTAAACATACCATCAGATGCTTCAAAAGAGTTGTAAATGAAATAAAGGTTGCCATTTTTCTCAATACTGGAATATGAATTATAGGTATCAGTATTCAGCCAGTATTGTCGCTTATGCAGCTTGTCGATTCGGGTAATCTGGTTTTCGTTGTTCAGATTAACCACATACAGGTCATTATGCATATGTATGGCACTGTAGATTGTCATATTTCCACTTCTCTCTGTTTTTGTCCCTCCAATGTATTGTTCAGCAATAAAATACCTGTCGCCGTTACCTTTGGTTTTTACCTTATCCAGTATGTAGGCAAATGGATCCCATTCCTGCTTGTTATCAATGCTTCTCCTGAAACGTTTTAACTCAGTCGGGTCAAGGTCCTGGCTGATAAGTTCCTTGCTCATTTCTTTGGTACTCAGTCCAATCACCTGTTTGGTCGTATGGTCATAGGTGAAAGCAAATCCACCTTCCACACTGATTTTTTCACTCTTTGCATACATCCCAAAACAAAATATAGAGTTATTTCCCGTGGGGGTAAAACTCAGGCTTCGGACAAATTTTCCGGGTATGGATAATGGATGAATATCCGCATTTTGATCGTTAGCCGTATATTTATACAACTCATAGCTGTAATTGGGTTTATCGGTGTAATAGACATCATTCGAAAAGAACCCCCGATCCTTGAAATGGGCAGCATCATAATAATTATCCTTATCAGCATAGTGCTTCCCTAAAAGGTAAACATTGCCCTCATTATCAACCCTGAACCTGTCGTATTCAAATACTCCTCCCGCAAATTTGGCAGTAACATTCAGGTTTTTCCATAACAGTTTCATTTCCTGGTTGAAGACATACATGCCAGTATTTAAAGTCTCATTCTTTTTGCTCAGCAGGGTATAAAATACCAGCACTTTTGAACTGTCGGCAGATATCTCGTAATGAAAGATTGTATTATTATACTTATGCAGACTGCCATAATCGAGTTCCCGACGAGCTTGATATTAGGGACAAGCTGGAGGGTGTTGAAATTGAAATTTTTGTGCGAACAGGTAATGCTTTTTGTCTTTTGTATTCTGAAAAGAAGAAAACACAATACACTCATCCTTGAGTCGCAGAACACCCTCGCAGGTTAGCTCTTTCTTATCCTGTTTCAGCTCAATTTCGGCGCGTTTAACCAGGTTGAGATTCTTGTCGAATTTGCCAATGTAAAAATTCTCAGTTGAGCCCACGCTTACCTGGTTAAACACAGCTATAAATGGATGGTAAAGGAAATAGGAATAGCCATTAATATTTCCCAGGCTGGAGATATCCACTGTACGTTCAGTGATTTTATCACGCAGGAGTTTGCCTGAAGTCAGCTTAAAACCGATTTGCTGTGCATGAACAAAGCCAGCAATGCAAAGAGCAATCAAAAAGGTGGAGATTTTTTTCATCTGATAATATATTTATATTTTCTTAAAGCATGAAACCTGTATGAATGACAACAGGGACCATAAATCGGGTTCCATTATCGGGATAAACGGTTTCCGCAATGATGAAGTTGTCTTTATAGTATCTGAAACCAAAGCCGGCCTCAAACCCCAGCATCCATTTCCGCACAATGGCACGTTGGTAACCTATTTTAACACAGGCAAAGTCGTAAATGGTTTTTTCTTCAAAAAAGCTGACCCCTGACTGCAATCCGAAATACATCCGTTCAGGGAAGGTGTGCTTAAATACTTTAATGGTTCCGCTGAATGCCAGTCCGTATCCTGATTCACCTATGGGCATGGGATCTTCGGTATATAACCAGTTCTGACGTTTGACTGAAACAGGGGCTGCACTTAATTCCAGTGAAAATTTCTTGCTGAATCCATACTCAAAAATCAGTGGTAAAGCTCCATTGATCGGATCAAATCCAATTTTCAGGTTCAGTTTACTGTTGGAGGCTCCTCCGTCGTTCAGATATTTTGAGATGTTCTGTGATTGGGCCAGGTAGCTTGCAACCGTAAGGAATATAACCAGGATAATGCTATTAGATCTCATAAATGAATTGTTTTAAAGATGAAGAAACGAGTTGAATATTAATGTAGAAGAATGAATAATTGGGATGTAGTTCTATTGGTATTTGGTTAGTTTCCGGGCAGAGAATCCTTTCTTAATGTTTTTCCTACAAACTTATGGAAGTAGATTGATTTTTCGCATCATTCCATTGAAATTGAAATTAAAAAAAATAATAGATGAAATTGAGATGAAGATTCAATAATATATGGCAATTCTTTCATTTAAGAATTGAATCCTCTCCGAAAAGTATCAAATGTGTTTTTTAGTTTCGAAAAACTGTTTATTGGAGTGATCTCAGAATATGGATTATCACAGATCGGTCTTTTACCGTCATCTATTTCTAATCATCAGGATGAGGAAAATGAAAAAGAAAGGTAAGAACGAATACTATTATTCACTTACTCTTTCAATACAGGTGCAACATAAATCCTATCTTCGGTTTCGGCTTTTATCAGGTAGAATCCACTCTTAAGGCGGCTCAGGTCCATTAATTGTTCTTCAGCATGAATATTCTCTCTCATCACTTCCCTGCCCTGTATATCTATAATACTCAGAATTCCACCTGAAATGTGGGAAGGTAATTTAACTATTATTTCACCCTTTGTTGGATTTGGGGATACCATCAGTCGGTTTTTAGCATCCGGGGATTCGTTCATTCCCACACCTCCATTCACTGTTTTCATTATGGTTCCTGCTTCACCCACTGCATAACCTGTTTCCGGTGTGGGAAAGTGTACGGATAACAAATCATAGGTTGAAGCTGATACCTGTTTATTCCATTGCATACCGGCATTTGAAGTGTAAAAAATAATTCCATCCGGTCCAACTGCAAAAGCATTTGTGGAATCAGCAAAACAAGCAGCATTCAGCCAGCCGGAATTGATCTGGTTCCACCCATGCCAGCTGGTACCGCTATCGTGGGTATAATTAATCACAGAGTAGGAATACCCTTGTGCCCAGCTTCCTCCCGCAACAATCCCTGTCGATTGGCCTGTAAAACAAACATCATTCAGAGTGCCGTAAAAGGGGTTCCATACATTTATATCCCAGTTTAAACCACCATCGTCGGATTTGAAAATGCTCATATCATATCCTACCAGGTACACAGTATTTGTGTCAATGATACTTAATCGCCCGTTGGCCGGGGCACTGGCATAGGTCCAGCTTAACCCTCCATCCACTGTTTTACCTACCTTAAAATCTGATCGTGAAACGTAGCCTGTGAAGGCATCAGCGAAACGGATGGCATTCAGCTGACTCGTGGTCCCTGTATTCATTAATTCCCAGCTGTCACCAGCATCAGTAGTCTTCAGGATTACCCCATCATTTCCTGCAATATACCCTGTGTCAGCATTGATAAAATAAACAGCATTCAGTGAACTGACGGTACCTGCATCCTGTATCATCCACTGGGTGCCGCCATCTATGGTTTTAAGGAGTGTACCCTGCTCGCCGCAGATAAACCCGGTTTGTTCATCTGTAAAAAATACTGATTTCAGTGTGTTTGAAGTTCCGGAATTCTGCAATACCCATTGAGCATTGCAGCCCAATCCAATAAGAAAAACAATACTCAGGAGGATAAAACTTTTCATATAAAAACAATTTATATATAAGACAATTGAAAGTCATTTTACCCTTACAGGGATCAGAAATATATACTCCTGCTTAGCAGGTTTGTGGTAGCTAGCCTGGTTAAAAGGTGCAATAGAAAGAGGAAGAGATGTAAGGCAGTTTTGTGACTGCGAACCTGTTCCGATCCTATATATCTGAAATCGTAGTGTAATAGTGTCTTTATTCACAGTTACTCAATATCTATTAGTAGAAAAAGTCTCATATAATTGGCAAATGTTCTTGCATTCAAGTGGTGTGATCACTCAAGCTGAGCTTTTCGTGCTATCTGTCTTCCTGTTTCATTAAATATCTCACAGGCATGGCAGGAAACAATGATGTTTGTTTCCTGCCTTTGCGTGGGTTTTTGATATCACTTTAATCCTTAGTGGAATGAGCCTTCAGTGATGTAGTGTTATTTCCTTTTTATAAGCTTTTTTGCACTGGTTCCCTTTGAATCCCTTAATTGAACAACATAAATACCATCAGGGAGTAAGCTTAAATCGATTACACTGTTCCTGCTTTCAACTGTATCAGTATAAAGCGATCGGCCACTGATGTCAGTAATTGTGATGGCACATAACCCTGCAGTAGCATTTGTCACGATTGTAACTTCATTGCTGAATGGGTTAGGGTAAAGAGTGAAGGCCTCTGATTCATTAACGTTTATGCCGGCTGTCAGGATATTTATTTCGCTGGAGACTGACACACAAGCAGGGATATAAGAGTAGGCAACACTGTATTTCCCATTGGAGGTAACAAGGAACGATGCACTATTGGCTCCCGTGATGGTATCGCCATTTAAAAACCATTGAATATTTCCACTAAAGGGAGGAGTGGCGGTAAGAAGGCTTCCTGTAAGGTTAAGAACTGGTTGAGGTGCCACATCCGGCTCTTCGGTAAATTTCGCCAGGTACAATCCCCTGTTGGGGTCACGGGGTGTACAGCTGAAAGTGGGGACAGAACCCGTATATAATTTCCCTCCCACATAAAAAACACCTGCATTATTGGTGGCCAGTGACTTTACTTTTGACCCCAGTTCAATCCCGGTTACAAAAGCAAAAGCATTTTGAAATATCCCGTCATAACCTATTTTCGCGATATAGGACCTTCCATTGAGGGCATTAATTGTAAAGGCCCCTAATACCAGTTCCCCGGTAAAATCACCGCCAAAAAATACACCGCTTCCGTCCGGATTATTAAGTATACTCCAGGCATGGGCATTGGTCGTAATGGATTTAAGCCATATTTTATTTCCGTTTTCATCCAGTTTTATAATCCCGTCAGTGTAATTTGTTGATCCGGGGCCGGGATTTACAATGGTATCAGTGCCTGCAATCAGGGTTGAATTAACTTCCACCCCCACATATATACCATCATCATTTCCAATGGTAACAGGGATATAATTCTCAGCCGGATTGCCTGCGCCATTCACATATTCGGCCCACACTACACTCAGGTTACTGCTGGTACGAAGCATCAGCAGGGGGGCGGTTCCGGTTTCTATCAGGGGAATTAGCGTAATGCTGCCATAGGTTAAAGTGCCCCGTGAAGTGGCAGAAAATAATAAATCACCATTTGAAAATACTCCGGAACCTTTGAAATGGATGCCATTGACGGCTGTATAAGGATCGAATGCATCAGCGGTTAAAGTAGAAATATATTGACCCGTGGTATCCAGTTTGCTGATGGAAAGATTCCCTGTCTGAAAATAAATATGGTGGTCGTGAAACTGCAACATACAGGCTCCTGCATATCCACCAAAGCTTTGATTGTTGGGAACGGTCCATTTCAGGTTGCCGTTTTTATCGAATTTTATTACATAATTGCGATCTGCTATGCCGGTCATCGTAACTCCGTCGATAATGAGCGTTGAACCACCCCATAATGCACCCAAAAGATACAGGTTGTCATTTTCCCCAACCTGTATGTTCAGAGGATAAAAATTAACCCCTATGGGTTTTATATACTGGATTTCTCCCAAAGCATTAAACTTATACAGGAATGTGGTGATGCCTCCTGTATAAGGATCTGCAGTGATTCCCTGGCATTGTTGCTGTCCGTTGGCACCCTCCAGGGTATATAAATTACCCTGCGAATCGCGGGCAATAGCAAGTGCTCCGTAATAGCTGTTGGCAACACCACTGTATCCCGCACTGGTCACCCAGTCGAAACGTTGGGCTTGTAATATTATACTTGCTAGTATCAGGCTTATGGTCAGTATCTTTTTCATTATTCATTCATTATTTGATTCAATTAAATCGGGTATTTATTGCATTTTGTCTATTAACTATTATAATCATCCACTTATTGGTAGCATCATTAATTTGCTTGTGAGTCAGGATCAAATTCGTATGCTTAATTATCTTTTTATGACTATAAATTTTGAAGTTTTCGTTTCACTGTAAAGGCATATGAAATACAATCCAGATGGTATGTTTCCGAGATTTATAGCCTCATTTAATTTATAGTCAGGATTTGTGATCATAATCTGGCCAATGCTGTTCTTTACTTCCAGTCTTGCTGTTTTGAACTCTTCTGTAATGCCTTTTATATAGACAAAATCAGAAGAGGGATTTGGATACACCGACCATTCTGTTGCCAATAATTGTTCATTGGCTGATACATTATTCACGGCACCGGTTATCTGGGAGGTAAGGATAAGTGAGTTGTCTGATGATAAAGGGTCGGGAGTGCCTGAACTGATAAAAATTCTTCCATTACCATCTATTGTCATGTCCCCCTGCGTTGAAGCAGGAATCCCGTTCTGGTCGATTAAGGCTATGCCTGCATTGCCAAAACCGACAACAGGACTACCATTTAAATAGTAGCAGTGTAAAACATCAAAACTATATCCTGTTTGATATTCGGATTTCCTGCAATAATAAATCAGGTTGTCAGAAACACCGAGTTTGGTTTTCACAGGATAAAAATCGGCTATACCAGTATTGATATTAAGAGAAGGGTCATTCTGTCCTGATGCGTTTATTCTGAAAACTGTTTCAGTATAGGTCATATTAACTGTATCACGCATTGTAAGGGTAGAAATTACAGATCCATCTTCCTGTAATGCGGAGCTCGAATAAGTATAATTGCCATCATTACTTTTTACGCTTCTGGTGTAAAATCCTTCATTGCCGAACGAATTATCAAATGATCCATCGTCGTTCATTTTGCTGATTGTCACATGGTTATAGGGGTAATTGGTAAATGATTGATTTACAAGGATGTCATTGTTGGGGGATACTAACAATTCATTGATAACCAAATAAGCTTCGGAGGTCATTGCCCATTCCGCTAGGTAGTATGACACCACCCCTGAATTCCCGAACGACATATCCAAGGCACCATCAGGTAAGAACTTCCAAAGAAAAACATGGGGTACCATTACTCCTGCAACAAACCGGCTTTCCTTTCCGCAAACAATAATTCTATCATCCGATAGCACAGCAACTTTATAAATAAATTCTGAATTTGGCCTGTTTAAATCAACCACGCCATCGGTTCCGAAAGTAGCATCCAGTGAGCCATCAGGGTTTAGGCGGAAGATGCGTTCTGTATTGTAAAACTGGTCGCCGGCAACAATTATTTTCCCTGTACTTTGCTGGCTAATACCGGCAGCGCGGGTGTACAAATTAATACCCGGATCATCCTTTGACCTCACCATGCCATCCCCTCCACCAAAATTGGGATCAGGTGTGCCATCAGTTCTGTAACGGAGAATTACCGCCTGATGCCCCTCATTTGAGAAATTGGCTTCGGCGCAAACAAGTAGTTTTTCATCTGACTGAACAAGTATTTTGGTGATTTCAAATCCATTGTTGTTCCCGTAAATGGTATCCCATCCATTCCCGCTGAAAGCTGAATTTAAGCTGCCCGGGATCTGGGAGGAGGCATACAGGCTTATTGAAAACAGAAAAATTAGGATAAGACTCTTCATAGTTTTTGCTTTGATTCAGTTTAGTTAAATCTGTAAGATGATATTTTACCGAATCTGAACAGACTTGTAACTCTGTTCAATAAGGTATTTCTTATTCAGTGCGGCTTTCCTTTAATAATTCTGCCAGGATTAAGCCTGAATTTTTAATTCAAAATCAGAATCAAAAGTACATTGCATGGTAACTTACAATTTCCATAATGTGTAATTGGTATTTACGGCTGTATAAATGGACCGAATTCCCGTTTTTGTTGATTTTACAATCAGCTTTGCAAGAATTATCACAATTTGCAAACCATACATTTATTCCGGTTGTTTATATTGTCCTGTTACCCTTTTACACATATATCCTTACTGCTCAGTTAAAATGAGGTACATTTAAAAATTAATTTCTTCTGATTATGATTGATTTGATACTTATCGATGATGAACACAGTGCCATTAAAAGCCTGGAGTGGGAAATCGGTAATTTCTGTAAAAATGTGAGAATCGTTGCTTCCTTTACCAATGCCATGGAAGCAGTGAGTTTCCTCCAGAAGAATACCGTGGATTGTGTATTCCTGGATATCGAAATGCCCGATTTGGATGGTTTTCAGTTCCTTGAGCTGTTTCCAAAACGTACCTTTGCTGTTGTCATTACCACGGCTTTCGATCAATATGCCATCAAAGCCATTAAGGAAAGTGCGCTTGATTACCTGTTAAAACCTATCGATTCTGATGAACTGATAGTGTGTATCGACAAAATTGAACAGGCAAAAATCAATAATTCATTAAATGACAGGCTGGAAAGCTCCTTGGAGAAACTGCTTCATTCATCAGCCTTCACACAAAAAAAAATCAATATAAACAACGACGGGAAAATCATATTTCTGCATCCCGACGAGATTCTTTATTGTGAAAGTGATGGGAATTATTGCACGATATTTCTGGAAAATAAAGAAAGAATTGTCCTGAGCCAGAAATTGAAATTTATGGAGGAAAAGCTTAACGGAATGCAGTTTTTCAGGATTCATAACTCATTTCTGATCAACCTGAATAAGGTAAAGGAATTCCATAAAACAGATGAATATGTAGTGTTGTCGAACCAGGTTAAAATCCCGGTTTCAAGACAAAAGAAATCAACTTTTCTGGATCAGTTATGAGTATTGAACAGACCAGGCTGGCATCAATGCTTTGGGGGTTTGTAACTTCCGGACTGATGATCTTCTTTCTCTTCAGTTTCCTGGTATATATTCAAAGCCGGCAGAAAACTTTCCTGTTTTATGCTTTTTATAATATCCTGTTGGCGATTTCATTGATATATAATAGTCCGTATATCCCGTTTTCTTTGATTTCTGATTTCAGAAACGGTGCATACTTCCCCTTAAGCTGGTTTATTCAGATCGTTTATAATACCTTTCTTTTCTTCTTTTATTTCGAGTTTCTTGAACTCAAAAAATATTTTCCCCGGTATGCCCGCATTCTGAGCAGGTTTTTACTCTTTCTCTCCGGTGGTTCTTTGCTATTGGTTGTTTTTTCCATTTATTTCAGAGAGATATCACTTTACCGGAATTACTTTGTTTATGGCTTTCTGCCCCTGATCAGCATCCTGGTGCTAACTGCCCTTTATGTCACTTCCAGGATTCCGAACAGATTGAAATATTTTATCATTACAGGAGTGATTGTTTACCAGGTGTTCGCTTATATCGCCCTTTACAAAACAATGACCCTGGCCAGTGGCGTTAGCCCGATTGTGTATTTCTATATCGGAATCATCATAGAATCCACCATTTTTATGTTAGGACTTGGGTATAAGGTGAAATTATTATACCTCGAAAAAATACTTGCACAGGAGAAAATTATTGAGGAACAGCAAGCCAATCAGAAACTCAGGGAAAATCACCGTAAAGAATTGGAGAGCCAGCTGGAAGAAAAGATTGCAGAACTAAAGGAAGCACTTCGGAAAAATGAAGCGGAGAAGTTGCATTCACTTACTCTATCATTTGAAAGTGAAATCTCTCTTTTAAAACTCGATGCTTTACGAAGCCAGATGAATCCTCATTTTATTTTTAATGCCCTGAATTCAATAAAAGCATACCTGATCGATAATAACAAAGAGAAGGCTGTTTACTACCTGAATAAATTCGCAAAACTGATTCGCAAAATTCTTGAAAGTTCCAGAACTGACAGCGTTTCCCTGGAAGAAGAGCTCGAAACCATTGAATTATACCTGAATATTGAAAATATTCGTTTTAATAACACCATTAACTTCCTGGTAAACAGTTCAGATAAGGTGAATTTAAATACAACCAAACTCCCGGGTTTAATCCTGCAGCCCTTTATTGAAAATGCCCTGTGGCATGGTTTAATGCTAAAGGAAGGAGAAAAGTATATTACAATCGATGTTGTATCAAACAATGGCATTACCTGTCTTACTATTACCGATAATGGGATCGGACGGGCAAAGGCCAAGGAAAAGAGTGATAAAAAATCATTTAAAAAAGAATCACTCGGGATACAATTTGCCCAGGAACGGCTGAACTTCTTTAACAGGAAATACAATACCGCCTATAGCTTCAGCATTTCTGATTTGTATGATGAGAATGCTGTGGCTATTGGTACCAGGGTGGTTTTTAATTTCCTGATGAATTAATCCGTTAGTTCTCTTGATCCTTCCCTTTCATTTTTAATTTGCCTCATTCTAATCAGCTCCTGTCAGTAAGACGGATTGCAAAACTGCCATGAATGAGTATAATTCCCCCTAAATTATTTTTTCAATTTTTTTATAATCCTATTTGCTGCCAATTTACCGGTAAGTATTGACATAGGCACACCTGCAGGACTATAAGCCCATTGTCCTGCCTGGTAAATTGAAGGTATAGGTGTTAGAACTGAACGATCCGAGATTTGAATTTTATTTACAACTGGCATATTTTTTTGAAATGACCAGCCAACAATAGCTCCTTCAGAACTGCCTACCCTGTTTTCAATGCTTAAGGGTGTAAAAGAAAAGCGGGCTATGATTTTATCTTTTAACATAGGGTAAATAGAATCAGTGATTACATCAATAATATGATTTTCCATTTCAACGGTAAACTGATCAAGCCAGCCTGCCTTTTGAATCTCTCTGAATAAGTCATATTCCGCAAGTAAGCTTATAATAATGCCCGTTTTACCAGGTGGAACCATTGCCGGATCTTTAAGTCCGGGAATGGAAATTTCATAGGTATTCAATTTGATAAATTTGTCAAGCCAGGTAAATATTTGTTCTTTTTTAATGGTTTCAAAATTCTTAAGCAAGTCATATAATTCCTTCCGGTGTGTTTCGCCTAACCCTGTTTTTGATGGGGTATAAAAGAAATGTCCATGAGCAATTTTACTGAAATTTTCAAGTGGCACATCTACTTCAAGAAATAAGGAAAAAACAGAATCTCCACCCCGGTTTGCCAGCATTCTGCTTTTCGATTCACTAAATCTGGCTTTGATATCCGGAGACAAGCCTTCCGTTTTTACTATGTTATATAGTGTTTTTAAATCAGTAGCCCAGATAAGGTGATTATATCTGTAACTGACGTTGTTTTGATCAATAACAATACATTTATCAGCCCATACTTCTACGATTTGTGAATTTATTTTAAGTTCTCCTCCACATTCTGATATTTTGTTTTTCAATGCCTCCGAAAGCTTGCCAACTCCTCCTTTTGGATAGAAATAATCCAGGTATAAGGAAAAATAACTCAATGCAAAAAAGGCAGGTGTATTTTTAAAGAAATGCTGTGAAATCATATCCCTGAGGGCAGGGTTTTTTATAATAGTTTTTAAATAATCCTCCACCGGCATGTTCATCCGGTTAATCTTTCCTACGGTTAAAATGAATTTCGGCAGCCAGGGTAAAAGTGTTTTAAACAAAAAATTTTTGTCATGTATCAGGTCTTTAAACACAGGATTCTCTATGCCATAGAGTACATTCATGTGTTTCATTATTTTTCGTATGATTTTTATAACCTCATCAATCTCACTTTCACTTTCAGGAAATAATTTTACCAGGAGCCCCCGGTATTTATGTAAATCATTTATGGTTTCTATATTAATAACCTCATTTTCTACACCTACAGAAACAGGACTTTTAACAACTTCAAGCTGAATGCCTAAATCCTTTAGCATTGCGAAAATAATGCCTGCATCTTCTAAAGCCCTTACTCCAGCTTCAAAATGAAATCCATCACGGGTAAATGAATTTACCAGGCCTCCAAATTCACTATTTTTTTCAATCAGCAATACTTTTTGTCCTGAACGTGCAAGGTACACTGCTGATGTAAGGCCGGCAATGCCACCACCAACCACAATGGTATTGTATGTATGATCAGGCAAACTCTTTTCTTCCATATACTTCAATTAACTCTTTTCAATATATGTCGTTGCTATTTCATTTTGCAAATTCTGGCAATCCGGCACTGCAATGGTTTCGCTTTTTACTTCTGCAATCCTGCTAATTGTATGCTTTTGTTCCAAAGCTCAATGGCAACTTCCTTGTCCAAAGCAGGAGGAGCAGGCTCTTCCTCTGTAGTTAAATTAAAAAATTTACAACTAACCTTTTCAATCTCTTCAGAAACTCCAAGATAGTACAATGCCTCAGCCGAAATTTCCGGGGATCTTAATGTTTTATCAAAAAAATTCTTTTTAAACCAACGATAAACAGGCCCATTTTCTTTTCCTGTATCTGTTTTCACAGCACCAGGATGCATCGTATTTATGGTTACACCAGAATTTTTGTATTGCTCATCAAAAATGATCATCGATAACAGTTGCGCAGCTTTTGCTGAGCCATAACTTTTTAAACCTGAATACCTGCGATTTTCCCAATTCAGATCATCAATCCTTATTCCCCAGGCTGCAAAACGATGTCCCTCGGAGCCAACCATTATAATTCTGGCTTTTTCCTGTGACTTCAACTTATCCTGCAATAGAAAATTAATTATAAAGGTTGATAGGTAGTGAACCACAAACACCTTTTCTAGTCCGTCGACAGTTATTTCTTTTTTCGTAAGGTAAACCCCAGCATTGTGGATAAGCACATCAATAGAAGTCTTCATATCAGCAAGTTCCTGAGCAACCCGCTTAATATCACTCAAACTGCTTAAATCTGCAATTTTGTAGTCGCAATGAACTTTAAACTCATTCTCGATCTCCTGGCATAGGGCTTCTGATTTCTGAATATTTCGATTAATACATAAAATATTTGCTCCTTGCGATGCGTATTTTCTGACAGTATAGTAGCCAATTCCCGAGGTAGCCCCGGTTATAACAACAAGCTTATTTTTAAAATCTTTAGTGCAAATTTTTGGGTCTGAACGATTATTCCTGATCATGGCAAACACGTTAGACCATTGATATTGTTTGAAATATTGAAAGAATTTTTTATTCATAAGCGTTCCTCATCCAAACTTTCTTGCCATAAACTTTCTGTAAACTTTACAAAATCTCGGAATATTGTCAAAAATGTCGCCCCATAAATCGTAATAATCCCGCTGCTCAGTAATTTTGCCTTCTTCATTAATAGTCAACCGACTCGTGCCAAACAAAATAGAACTTGGATATTTTTTAAAACTAAGAGTCATTTCCCACTCAATAAATACAGTATTCCCTTCCATGAAACCATTGACAATTCTCATCTTCAGGTCTTTTGAACGTTGGGTCAGACGCTCGGTCATCTTCGTAAACGCTTCGATTCCATGTATTTCCTGGATCGAATCCCTGAAATATATATTATTGTCATAAAATGGGAGAATGTGCGACCAATCAGGTTTACCTGCTGTATTGTATGTTTGTGACCACAGCTCTTTTACTGTGTCAATTGTAGTTATTTTTACGTTAAGTATATCTTGATTTACGGGATCAGTATTCTCCATATCCACCTGAATTTTATGCTTCTCTTCCATTAAAAATAGTCACCCTAAGATAGTGTAATCAAGGATATAATGCAACTCCTGCAAAAGGTTTTTCGAACTTATACTCATTCCTGGCAGGTTTGCAATCCGTCAATGACGAAAGCTGATTGGAATGAGTTATACCGGGATTTGTAATTTCTTCGCCGGTTGGAGGATCGCAAACCTATTCCGCTTCGGTATAATATGGAAAATCCCCCAAAAGAAGCTTTGGCTCGACAATGGAAGTTCTGGAAAATCTTATAATTGGATTTAAGTAGCCATAAAGTTTCGGGGATGCCCGATGGCATAATAATACTCAAACACCTTTGGTACAACTGTGAATGTATCAGAAATCTCAGTTACTGCAGAACAAGTCTTTGGTAACCTGTGGAGTTCCCGTTTTTTACCCTGACAAAGTACAATCCGGCAGGTTGTGCGGAAAGGTCATATTCATAAGGACCTTCAACATCAATTTCCTGTTCCAGCACTTTAGCACCATGAATATTGAAAACTGTAATCATTCCTCCGGTAACATGGTTCGCAAAATCAAGCTTAAAGTAACCCTCAGTGAGATTGGGAGATATACTGAAACCAGCCTGTTTGTTCAATGGTTTTTCATTTACTGAGGAAGGTTTTTCAAAACCGGTTATCCTGATTACTTTATTGCCACCTCCGAAAGTTGAAAAGAGGAAATCGCCTGTCAGGGGGTCTATTAATGCTCCTTCAGCCCCGGTAAGTCCTGTTACCATTTCTCTTGCGCTGGATGGAACAGGCAGTCCATTATCCCCCACCTCAAAAACAACTACTGTTCCGTTGGAATAAGAGGAGATGGCCATTGAGAGGTTGGGGAAAGTTGCTGAACCTGACGGAATATAAGCAATCCCCTCTGGACCCGAAGCCACTCCATAGACAGAGACCTCAGCAATCTTGTTTGATAAAAGATATTGCCCGTTGTTATCTATGGTGAAAGGAACATTATACATAATTGATTCATTGTAGGATGAAAATACCAGGCTGCCTGCACCGGGATATCCTGCAGGCACAAAAGCCAGTGCACCCACCGATGAAGCCACCCCATAAGCTGTTAAAGAATTGCTGATATAGGAATTATCGGGCAATACCTGGCCTAGTTCATTCATGCTGTACCTGGTGAAAAGGAGCGTTCCGTTAGGGGCGAAAATAATACCGCCGTCATTGTTGGGTGCTGCGATATACAGGACAGCACTTCCATCAAAGCCGGTTATGTGTTTCGATACCGGATCCCTGGTCAGGGCAACTGTGTACAGACCCCCGCTGCCGGTGTTTGCAGCTCCTCCTATATAAAGCGTATTCGGTTGTTCCGGCCTGATGGTAAGCCCTCCATATTGGGAAGGTAGCTGATCAATGCTTCCCAGGTCAGTTAAAGTGTAGCCGGCTGAATCAAATTCCGGAGTCAGGGTTTGGGTGAGTCCCTGGAAATATAACAGGACGAACAATGTCAGCAGGCCTTTTTTCACCATTGAAGATGAAAATTTTGCAAAAGAATGGGTAGAGGTTTTCATATGGAGTGCTTTTAAAAGTCAAAGTTAACCTTGAATTTAGTAAATCCGAAATTTTTTGGCTCAAACTTTTCTTGTAAAGGCTAATTTTATGCGTCGGCTGAACAGATTTTGCGAATCACCTGACTGCTAACATGCTCAGTATAAATTTTTCAACCATTGTAAATATACCGAAGTGTAACTATCATTTAGTATTCCGTGTCCACCTTCCTCAGTGGTTATGAATTCAACTTTGGCTCCGGCTTTTTTTAGTTTAGCCACCAGCTCCTCTGTGAGGTCGTAAGGGCAGTTTAAATCATTCTTGCTGTGATAAATAAAAACAGGAATATTCTTAAAAGGCTCCAGGTAAGTGGGATTCAGGAAATCAGGGTAACCTTCGCCAATCCATTTACCTGCAAGGTTGGGATGCCCCGAAAAAACAACCACTCCTTTAAATAATCCGGGGTATTCGTAAAATATCCTGTAGGCTCCATAACCACCCATGGAAAAACCGGCAATGATGATTCTCGAAGTATCGACAGGATAGTTCAGTATGGCATCATCAATGGCCTCTTTTACATCTGTTTCCGCATAATCGGTGGTAAAACAATTGGATGTGCCCCTTCCGAAAGGTGCTATTTCAATAAAATTTCCATCTGTCAGGTTTTCCTTTAGCATTCCCTGGTCATCGGAACCACTTCCATGCAACATAATGAAAAGTGGATATTTTTTGTTCCTGTCGAAATCCAGGGGAACTTTAATACTGTAGGGCTGTAGTGTACCATCAATTTTTGATTTGAATGCCCGCCTCGAAATACCTGTTTTCTCAGATAATAATCCGGGGTTATCAATTAATTTCGCTTTATCTATTTGGTAGTTAGAATAAAGTTCCCTGATGTGTCCCGCTGTTTCGTACTCTTTAACTCTTGAATATTCGTCCAGGACACTCTCCAGCCTGAAAAGCATGGTATAATAATCGCCTTCTGAAATCTGGCTTTTCAATTCAAGTAAGGATTGCCTTTCTTTTCACCATTAATTTCAGGCAATAGGGTAAGCGGGATTTCACCTTCCGAATTATCGAAGCATTTCCAAACTACTTTATAAGCCCCGGGTGCCAGATTTTCAAGTGCTAAGTCAAATTCGTTTTCATTTATTCCCGGCACCAGCAAAATTTCTTTATATAACTCAGAATAAACATAATTATCAGCAGAGCGGATTGTTGCAAGATAAGCTGCCTGGGTGGCCCTGCTGGCATTGGAAATAAATTTGATTTTTAACCCCTTCCCGGCGATTTGATTTTTCCTGGCAAGCCTGGCATAAGTGCATGGGTTTTCAATGCCAACAGGTGTTTCAAAAACAGCTTTCGTGTATTCGCGTTTACTTTGTTCCCATTGAAATTTCTCATCATACTTCATGTAGTAATAATTTTTTTCTTTCTTCCCGATGGCTTTTACGAAACAGAGGTTTATCCCAATTTCATCAGAAAATAATGGGTGGTATGGATATACCTCATTCCAGGGCAGCAACAGCTCGAAACAGCTTTTGCCATTTATCGTGGTACATTCGAATTGTGTAGCAGAACTTAACGATTTCCCCGACAAATCAATGTTATAATACCATACTCCTTTTTTTGCATTCCGATTCCTTGATTTATCGGCAGGGGAGAAGCGCAATACATAAAATTCACCGGTGGGCTTTCCCGAATCGGGCTTTGCAATCAGCAGGTGAAAGCCATCGCCATTTTGATAAGCCCTGTCGCGGTAAATAATTGAATCGCTGCCTGATTCGATAAATAAGTAAAGAAATGAATACTGATAACCAATTTTATACCTCACTTCAAAATCCTGATTTTGCGGATTTGTTTTCTCAATATGCGAGAATTGATTCCATTCCAATGAAGTTGATTCCTTCTCGGGGAGCCCGTCAATAATGGGTTGCGTTTCTAAAAATGAAATATTTAATTCCTTGTTTTGTCCGATTGCTGTAATACTTAGAATTGTCAATAGTATTTCCAAAATCATTATTTTTTTCATGGGCAAATGATATTATTATATTGTCTTTTTTTTGATTCTTGTCATTTTAAACCTTCCCGAAGGCTTTATTATAAAGGAATGCATTACTTGTCCTGACTGGTATTTACCGGTTCAAATATATTACGAATCAAATTTGACTGTATTATTACAAGAAAGCAGATTTGGCGCCTTTGCGAGAGGCTTGCATGTGACGGTCTATCTTTACGGGAAGTTACAGCGACAAGAATTGTGAAGGAATTTTGTTATTTCCAATAATGAAATTTATCCATCATAATAACATTGCAATGCAGAATCTGCGACCAGGCTGCCATGGAAGGAAAGAAATCAGGAAAATAAATGATAATCTGCTTAAGTGACCCTTATGCAGCGTAATTTGACATCATTCTGTAATTTTTACCAATCCATCTTTAGGAGCATCAGGAGTGGATAAGCAAACCCTGATAACAGGAGTAAAAGGAGAAAAGGGCGGTTAATATTTTGCCATTTATAATTTTTATGGCGAATAGCTTCTAACCCATGATTTATTGCCGACAGAATAAAGAAGGTGAAAAAGACCATTAGAATGGTCAATTCTGATTTAATGCCCCAGTTAAAAAAGTATATTAAAACAGCCCCCAATGCATATGAAATGAGCGCAAATGAAGATTGTTTCTGATAGTTGCTC
Organism: Bacteroidales bacterium; assembly: GCA_016707785.1. Classification (NCBI taxonomy): domain Bacteria; kingdom Pseudomonadati; phylum Bacteroidota; class Bacteroidia; order Bacteroidales; species Bacteroidales bacterium. The sequence goes on from JADJGZ010000029.1 coordinate 24,338, forward strand.
CCGGTTTCATATCCCTTAGCCAATGCTGCCTGTTTGCCAAAAAATAAACCTTCAAAGCCTGATATTCCTGCTATTGCGAATACTACTACAGGTATCATGAAGTGCAATTGAGCTGTCGGATTGTAGCTTTCACCAAAGCCGATTGAATAGCCAAAGTAAAAGGCAATTCCTACGAGTGCAATACGGATGATGTCTAATGCCTGGATGAACATATTTTTCTTTATTTATGATTGGTTATTATTTCAGGTTTTATTGTTTAGAAATGTTCTGACTGAGTTAAAATTTCCTATTCCATCTGCCTTTTCACCAATGCTGTAAAAATTCCGTTTTCTGCAAAGAGCTGGTCGAAAGTACCCTCTTCACACATTTGCCCGTCTTTTAGCACATAAATATAATCTGCTTCACGGATAGTGCTGAGCCGATGTGCAATTACAAGCCTCGTGACTTTCAGCAAATTCAGGCTTTCTGTAATAATGGCTTGTGTTCGGTTATCGAGTGCACTTGTTGCTTCATCGAATATCAGAATTCTGGGTTTGGTAATGATGGCTCTCGCTATAAGAAGGCGCTGACGTTGCCCCCCTGAAAGGTTCCGGCCACCTTCACTAACCATTGTTTGCATACCCATTGGCATTTGCCTGATATCTTCATCAAATCCCACCAAACGGGCTGCTTCCCAGGCATCATCTTCTGTCAAATTACTCACACCGGCTATATTACTGAAGATACTCCCGGGCATTAGTTTCCCTTGCTGGAGAACTGTTCCTGTCTGTCGTCGGACTGCCTGTATTTCGAGTGTAGCAAGTTCCTGATCATCTATATAAATAGCTCCCTGTTCAGGTGTTTCAAATCCCAGTAATAACCTGATTAGAGTTGATTTTCCTGAACCTGAAGGACCCACAACCGCAACGAATTTACCTGCAGGTACTTTCAGGCTTATATTATTGAGGACCAATGGCCCATCAGGATCATATCTGAATGATACATGCTGGAAACCAATATTTCCAACTAAGTCGCCCGGATGTGCCTTGCTACTGTCGAATTCGGTAACCGATTCAAGTATTGGTTTAAGATTCCTGTAAAATGGTACGGCTTGCATTACAGAAGTAAATGACTGTCCGACAGAAAGAATAGAGATGGATAAGCTGCTAAAGGCACTCATAAATGCAATAAATGCTCCTATCCCAAGGTATTTTTCGTTAAGCCGGTCAAAAATCAATGAATAAAGCAAAAGGGTGCATATCACCGGGAATGCAACATTAAATGCTGAATAGAAATTTCCTATCCTGCGGTTTCTGAATTCAGATTGACGTTGGTCGGCGTACATATTTGCCCAGATGGAAAAGGCATTTTTTTCTGTTCCACTAACCCTTAATTTTGATATTCCGTTTATAAACTGAAGCGTTTTACCGGAAATTTTTTGCATCAATGAAACAATCCTGGTCTGCTGCCGTGTCTGTAAATAGCCTGTAAGGATAATAACACCAAGCAGCACCGCCAGCAAAATAATTACTGTCGGAAATACCAGTCCTGAATCATAATAATACAATAGAAAGAAATTGAATAAGGTAAAAATACCTGTCAGCACCGTATTGATTACAGTTCCCGAAAGTACCTGCATAATCGAATTGATGCCATTGGCCCTCATAGCCATTTCACCAGATGTATATTTCCTGAAAAATGAGGCTGGTAAATGAAGGATCCTGTCCCAGACAGCAATTTGTAAAGAAGCTGTTATGCGTGTTTGGATGCGTTGCACTGACATGCCCCGAACATAGATAAACATGATATTTACAAATGCTGATACTGTCAAAGCAATAACAATTCCCAGTAATAACGATTGGTTGGCATTTGGGATAACCTGTTCAAAGATGGAACCCGTCAATACAGGTGTAACCATTCCGAGCAATCCGAGTAAAATGCCCACCAGGGCAAGCCGCCAAAGATCTTTTGAGGATTTTCTGAAACTATAAATCAACAGATCTTTAAAGGTCAGTTTTTTGTCAGGCAGGGGCCTGAAAAAAGAAAACCCTTCAGAACAAAGTGTTTCAGCAGTGACTGCATTCAGAGCAATAGCTTCCTGGGTGAATGGCCGGATAAGTACATTTTTTCCTGGATGAATCGGAATAACAGCAGCTGGTTTCTGATCTGTTTTGGAGAAAACAAGCAAGGGTTCGATGTCAAGTTTCCACCAATCCTTTTCGAGAGTTACTTTCCTCTTTTGAATGTGCGATGCAAATAAAATGACATCGAGTCTGTCGGATATCCTGTCGGATGCAACCGGTTTTGGCTTTACAATCCTGAATCCACCAGCCTTTGCAATCATCTGGCAAGTAGCCAGTAATTCATCCGATGCCTCTGTTTCAGAAATGAAGTAAGTATTGCTTTTCTTACCAAAGATGGAAGAAAATACCTGTGCAGTACCGCTGAAGGCTGCCTTTTGGCCAGCTATCTTATTTAGAAGTAAGCTGCGGTCCTTTTCAATTGTTATTTGCTGATTCCAAACCAGGTAATCATAAAACCATTTATTGAACCTTAAAAGAGAGGATAAAAGTAGATATTGGTCAAACAATGAAATAGTATCATATCCCAGGTAGCTGCTTTCTTCTGTTGATGTAAGCCACAATTGTCCGCAAACCGGGAAATACAGCTCCTTTGATTCAGCAAGCAGCTCTAATGATGCAACACGGGATTGCCCGCTGATTTGTTTCACCCATTTTACTTCTGATGAAAGTATGCATTCATTGGCCTGTGAGGAAAACTGTTCACCATTTTCCGGTTCAATAAATTCATAAGGAACCATCCCTCCCTGGATAAAGCTTGCACAGTTTTTAATCCAACCATCAATTAATCCGCTGATATATTCCTTTTCAGGTTTTTCGGATAACGGTTTTTCAAATTCAGTTACCGGAATTTTCTTAAAAAGGCAGTCACCTTCTGCCACAACCAGGAGCATTAATCCATTTTCCAGCCTTTCGTTTTCAAGTCCCAGGGCAATCTGTCCCTGCTGCAGGCTAAAAATAAAATTGCGTCTGCCGGCAGGAGTTTGGTTTTCGAATGCAGAGTAATATACATTGGCTTTCCCTTCGGCAAGATAATACAGGTATTTGCTCTCTGTGAGAGTAATAAACCGGTTTGATTTTAATTCAACCCTTTCACCTGTATCTTTCCACTTTTCCTGCATCTGCGATTAAATCTGTTTACTATGCATTAATTTGAATCTATTTTCAAAGATTTTCTTTATGCCTCCTGGATTAGCCTTTTGTAGGCTCCATTCAGCTTCATCAATTCTTCATGCGTGCCTCGTTCAGCAACCTTGCCGGCTGTTAACACGATAATTTCATCACAATCCCTGATAGTACTCAGTCGGTGTGCTACAATGATGCAGGTGCAACCCCTGCGTCGGAGATTGTCATCAATATTTTTCTCGGTTGTCGCATCCAGGGCACTTGTGGCTTCATCAAGGATGATTATGGATGGATTTATAGCCAGGGCCCGGGCAATTTCTATCCGCTGACATTGACCTCCGCTGAAATTTTTTCCGCCTTCTTCAATCTGGTAATTGTATCCACCGGGACAAGAACTGATTTCCCCATGAATTTCTGCATCTGCGGAAGCCTTGATAATATGCTGATCCGGAATCGCATGATTCCACATGGCGATATTTTCTTTAATAGAGTCCTGGAAGAGAAAGATATCCTGGTCAACCAGGGCCAATGAGTTATTCATCACAGGGCGGGGAATATTATCCCTATGAATTCCATCAAACAGAATTTCGCCTGACCAGGGTTCGTAAAGCCCGGAAACAAGTTTTGAAATAGTTGATTTCCCGGAGCCTGATGAACCAACAAGGGCAACCCTCGCACCGGGTTCCAGCTTCAGGTTGAAATTTTCAATCAGGGGTTTTTCCAGCGGACTATAACCGAATGTAACATTACGCAATTCAACAAAGCCTTTTAGTTTAGCATCTGCTGCTGTCTCAGTCCCATAATCCTGATCAGGCAGAACAACTGCTTTATCTATTTCAGCATTCAGGACATCATCCAGCCTGTTTACTCCGGCTGTTATATCCTGCACTTTTGAATATAAACTCACAAGACTATTGACAGGCGCAGTAAAACTGCCCATCAGTGCCTGAAAAACAATTAGCTGGCCCATTGTGAGTTCACCCCTGATCACCAGAATACTGCCAAAGCCAAGTAATACCATAGTGTTCAGTGAATTGAGCAGGGGAGAAGCCAGGTCAAGTTTTTGTGAAATAAGCCCAATACGTTGCTGCATATTTATCAGCACCGACTGACTATCGACCCATTTAGCAAAGAAGTCGGATTCAGTACCCGAAGCTTTTATCGTTTCAATCAACTGAAGCCCGTTTACAGAGAGTCCGATTTGCTTTCCCTGTTCAACCTGGAGCTTATTGTTTAGTTCTGTCCGCTTTTTTGAAACCGCCCTTACAATTGATATATTGATCAAAGCAAATAAAATTCCGACAAGGGTGAGTATTACGCTGTACCTGAATAGAATAACTGCAAAGAACACCATTGATATCAGGCTGAGGAAACTGTTGGCCAGGTCGCCTGAAAGCAGTTGAGCAACCTTGTTGTTTATCGCAATACGTCCATTTATATCACCCGCAAATCGCTGGCTGAAGAATGAAACCGGAAGATTCAAAACATGCCAGAAGTAGTTTGACGACAGGGAAAGGGCTACCCTGGTTTCCAGTCGGAGCAGGTATTTTTGCTGGATGTAAGTAAGAACAAGTTTAATAATCCCAAGTAAAGCCAAACCGATTATCAATGGCCTGAACCAATTGTCGAAGCGTTTAATGAGGATGTCGTCAATAAAAATCTGGGAAAGGGAAGGGATGATGATACCCGGGATGATGAGGAATAAACTACAGATTACCAGGAAAATTATACTGCTTCTCAAGCCGGTCATTTTCTTTCTCAATGAGATTGCCACATTGGGTTTTGTCCCTGATTTGCTGAAAGTATCTCCCGGTTTAAAGTTTAGGGTTATCCCGGTATATGATTTACTGAATTCTTCGTGACTAACCTTTCGGTGGCCTGTGGCAGGATCATTCAGATAGAAATACTTTTTGTCAAATCCTTCAACAACTATGAAATGGTTGAAATTCCAGAAAACAATGAATGGCAGATTTACAGTATGCAGCTGATCGATTTCCAGTTTCAGTCCTGATGCTTCAAAACCATTGTTTCGTGCAGCTTTTATGAGATTAAGAGCATTGCTTCCATTGCGTGATATGCCACACTCTACACGCAATTGTTCAAGAGGTTTATAGAGTCCGTAAAAACCAAAGATCATTGAAAGGGATGCAGCACCACACTCCACTGTTTCCATCTGGAGCACGGTATCTGTTTGTACCTTTTTGTATGTTTCTTTAGTTATCATTAGTTCCCGGGATATGTCAAATTCCAATCAATTTCTTCATAAATGGCATTACAAGGGTAATGGGAGGTTGTTCCCTTGCAATAACGTTTCCAGTACAAATGGTACCGGTCGACAATTTTTTCTGTGGCCCTGATGAAGATGACCATTGATAACCGCTGAATGTGGATGAATCTTTGGTCAATTCGACATCCACACGGTATGGGGCACCATAGGCAGAAAGCATTTCAACCAGCCTGGCATTATCAAGAAGCGACATCATGCTGCTTGATGTAACAGGGAAGTGAGAAACGAAACTGACCTTTCCTTTTATAAATCCATACTCTTCCACATGGAATGTTGTTGGAATGATTTCCACTTTCATCCCTTTTTCAATTTCATCAGCGATATTTGGAGGGATAAAGATCAAGGCTTCTACTGTTTTTTCAAGGGTTTCAATAGTGATCAGCGGAATTCCTGCATTAACAAAAGAACCGGGTAAAACACTTATTTCGATCACTGTCCCGGTATAGTCAGAAATAATTTTACTTGCCTGATCATACTGAAGTTGGGCATCAGCAAGAGTAGCACGAGCTAGGAGGACCTGGTTCCAGGTTTCAAGTAATTGAGTTCTTTTCGAAAATTCCGAAGCCGAAAGCGAAATATCCAACTGTGAGTCATCCAAGTTAATGGCTTCTATTTCTTCGCGTGTGGCAACTATTTGCTGCTGTATCTCAAAAACCTGTGTTTTTGTGACAAGTCCCTGGCTGTGTAGATTTTCCAAGTTTTTCTCCCGTTCAAGCTGGCTTTTTAGCCGGTTTTCCAGGTTTTCAACCTTTCTTTTTAGGCTGCGGTGTTGTGATAATTTACTATTTGCCTGAATTACCGAGTCTTTCAGGTGCTCATGGGCAAGTAGTGAATAATAGTCTTCAAGTTCATCATGCTGCTGCTGGACATCATCCAGTTTTTGTTTTAATTCAGGCTGGGAAATCAGAGCTATTAATTGCCCGGTTCTAACTGAATCTCCCAGCTTTACATTAATTTCAGATAGTTGTCCATTAACAGGCGATGCAATACTCCTGTTTCCGGTTGACCGTATCAAAATCCCGGTCCCGGCTACTTTAGTAGTTGTATTGCCCATGAATCCCCACAATAATAAAAAAATGAGAATAAGCCCAATTCCTGCTATGATCAGCCAGGCTGAAGGCTTAATTACATGTATCAATTGGTTTAGTTGCTGCCCGGGATGTTCCTGCTTTGAGGCTTGCTCACGGTATAAGTCAGATGGCATATCTTATCTTTAATGCGTTAAACCATTAATGTTTTGGCAAAGTGATCAATTGGTCAAGTTCAATTGTATTGTCCGGCTTGCCTGGATTCAACAACGTTCCTGTAATGAATCTGAAATAGACTACTTCGGAGTAATACCTGCCCATAATTGAAATCAGGTTCAGGCGGGCATTCAATAGTTGTGTCTTTGTACTATTCACATTAATTAAAGTAGATTCCTGGTCAATATATTTCCGTTTTTCGTTTTCATAAATAGCTGCCAGGTAATCTAAAGTCTCCATTTGATCCTGGTATTCCCCGATAAGGAAGTTCAGTTTGTCGGCCGAAAGCTGCACCTCTGATAAAATGCTACTGGCCAGCATCTGTGCCTGGTTACTGCTTTGTTCCAGCAATGCTTTATTCTGTACTACAACTCCTTTCCCTGATTTATTGGATACCGGCAACTGGAAGTCAAGCGAAACCCATACGGAAGGACCTGGTATGTTTTGGGAATAAGGTGCCGTGAAATTGTATTGATCAGAGGCCACAAGACCAGTGTATCCGCCGGTAACATTCAGGTCAAGCTTAGGCTTAACTGCCTGATTCGCCAAAAGCAGGTTGCATTTTCCCGACTCCACTGTTTGAAGAAGTGCCTGGTAATCACCTCGCTGATTCAAAACCTGGTCTGGATTGGTACTTCTCAAGGCTGTAAGGTCAATGCTTTTTAAATCGATCAAGGGAAATATATCAGTTGGAAAGCCTAGAGAGTCAATTGATTTAGCATCAAGTCCCATGACTTGCCCAAGATTGGTCCGGGCCGATAAAAGCTGTTGGTAGTAGTCGGACAACATGATCAGGTATGAACCTATGTTGGCACTCACATTAAGGGTGTCGGCACTGGGAATAAGATCGGCCGATGCCAGTTTCCTCATCTGGTCCAGGTAGTCATACTCGTTATCAATGACTTCACGAATTTGAACACATTGTTCATTCATGGCTGCATAGTTCCAATATGCTGATGCTGTAGCATAAATAGACTGGGTTACGGTATGATACAATTTTTTAAGATTTGCCTCATACAGCAGCTGATTTGCATTGATGGATGCGGTTGTGGCAGCCTTTCCACTATTTTGAAGAAGTGGGATGTTTATTGTAAGATTGGCAGCCAGGTGATTCTGATATCGTTTAGGATAGACATTCTGGCCATCATACTTGCTTTCAGAAAAGGTGGCCAGTACATTCGGACTTACTGTAATGCCATATTCAAACTGTTTACTGATACCTAATTGGTAGGATAAAACATTTGAATACTGGTGGATAATCTTATCCTGAATTGTGTATTCCGGATTATTGAGAATGTTTTTCTGGGCTGAAAGATTAAGTTTATAATCAAATTTGCCCTCTGATGCCATATATAGCCCAAAATAATAGTCAGCAAGCTGTTGCTGGTTTTTAATATCCCAGCTATGAGTCATGGTTCGATGAACCGATTCAATGAGTGAAACCCCGGGTAATAAATCTAGCTTACTTTTTAGGTTTTGTGCCCCAAGGGAAAACGGAACAGTGATTAATGCTGCGACTAAAGCAGGCAAGAGAAAAATCAGTGTTGCGGTTTTCCTACCCATGACACATCAACTTTTGCTTGTAATTCCACTATCCCAGAATTGGCGGACTGTTTCGGCTGAAGAAATATTCTTTCCTCCGGGGAAATTCTCCAGGTCTTGCTGGACCTCACAACTGCCTTCAATGGCCAGGTTTAAAAGTTTCTGATCAATTTCTATAATCAGTTTCAGTTTTTTCAGCCGGTTCAGGATTTTTTCAAGAGTTTCTCCAGAGATATCAGTACCTGTAAGGTTCTTAAACTGCTGAATGATACCATTCCTGTCAATTCCCGTATCCTGTATCACAAAAACTTCAGCTTCTGCCCCGGTAAGAATGATGATATTCTTTTCAGCGGCCGGCCTGAGATCAAGAACTTCAATAGTTTCTGCATCCACACGGTTATAACTCAACATTGGTTTAAAAACTGACCCCGACTGCCTGATCCATAGTTCAATAGCATTATGAACTCTGGTATAAACATCATGCTGAATCGTTTTATGGAAATCCGGATCCACAAAGAATACTGATAAATTGGCTATGGTTTCATCCGGGAATGGGTAAATGTAGCGTGTAGCCGTAAATGGCCTGAGTTTTAGGTCAGAAACATGTTGGTTGTCGAAATAGTAGGAATAGCGGTTAAACCTGATAGGGTTGAATTTATTGGGAGGTTGAAGATGCGACAAAAGGGGTATCAAGGGTTCTATTTCTTCATACCATTCAGGTTTTTCACCCGGGAATCCAAATAAAAAATTCCAGCTAACCCGAATTCCATTTTTCCTGGCAAACTTCAGGTGGGTGATGTTGGTAATGGCATCAGTGCCTTTGTTCATCAGATTCAGTACGGGATTGCTGAGTGATTCGAGACCAGGTTGTGTCCAACTGATACCCGCATCATTCATTTGTTTGAAATGAGAGGGCTTTAGGTTGGCCTTGGTTTCATAAAACAGGGAGTAAGGCTTTCCAAGTGCTGCCAGTTGTGGCATCAGGTTCTTGAAATAGCTCATGTCGATGATGTTGTCAACTACTTCAATCCTGGTGGTTTGATTTTCACTGGCAATACTTGCAAAATGCAACAGGGCATTCTGCGGGCTTTTTGACCGGAACTTTAATCCAAAGCCATTTAATCCACAAAAGGTACACTGGTGATGATTTCCCCACCAACAGCCCCTTGCGGTTTCTGCCAGGTAACCGGTAATAAGTTCTTTCCCGATACTAATATTCCCGACAGTAAGGTTAAAGTCGCTATAATCAGGAACAGGCAGGTGATTCAAGTCTAAAACAGTGGCACGTGGAATTTCATTTTCGGGCAGGGTAAAATATCGTGAACTTTTATCCCTGAATTCACTACCCAATGTTCCATACGGAAGTTCTGATTGTTTAATCCCGGGTCCTTTTTCAGTGATAATTTTCACCAGGTCAACAATCAGGTCATCAGCTTCACCGGAAACAGCATAATCAACAAAATCAAAATTCTGCATAATGGTCTTTCCGAAGATCCCTTCGCAATTTGATCCACCAATAAGGGTAACCATATCAGGATTTAGCTGTTTAATGCGCCTGAGTAAAGCAAGAGAGGCATTCGTTTGCTGAAATACAGTACTGCAACCAACAATCCTGGGGTTTAATTCAATAATGGCTTGTGCCATCTCTTCAATAAACAGGTTGGCTTTATTCCTTAGTTCAGCCAGAAGGTTTTTACGCTTTTCCCTGAATGCCTGGTTGGGATTTTCTATTTCCCTGAAATTTAGTTTATAGTAGTTTTCAATGGAATTTCCCTCAAAATCAGGAAAAAGTGACTGAGAAAACAACCATTCACCAAGCATGTACTGTGCAGGATAGTAGTCAGCAAATGCATATTCACTGTTTCCGGTTAGTTCTCCGAATAATAGGTTACCATAGATCACCCTGCTTGAAATACCTGCTGACTTCACTGTGGCATTCAGTAATCCGAGGCCTATGGAAGGCCGCTCGAGAGAAACAAGTGGCATTAATACGAAGCAAACATCCGAATGTGTGTAATGCTTTCTAATCCAGTCTCTTGTGTTGAATTGAGGTATCGGGCTCTTCATCGAGGATTCCATAATCAAACATCCGGTTAATGGTATAAAAAATATTCTCCTGGGGTTCCCCGGTTGAAGATGACAGTTTTGCTGCTATTTCACCGGCTGTAAATTTTCCCTGGCTTATCAATTCCCCAACTTCTGAGATAAGGGGCAAATCTTTGATTCGGATGCGCATGTACACCGAACTGACTTCAATGGCATTTGTAGCCGGGGCATAGGTGAAATCCTGGTGGAACCGCATCAGATCATCTGCCTCCGGAAATGGTTTGGCAAACTTTTCAATCAACCTGTTCATGGTTTCTTCAAGATCCTGTGCATCAGTAAATGGTTCATTGGCAAGTGTCCAGTATCCTAAAGGCCATCTTTTACTTGAATTACAGGGTGTTACCATGCGAATTGATTTTTCAGCCATATTGATCAGAAAGCCGGTGATGCAGGCAATGGTGCTGCCTTCTTCAGAAACTTTTGATGAATCCATATGTTGGGCAGCTCGCCCGGCCTTGGCAAATACGCTGTTTGACTCGTTGGTTTGAGGCAACATCTCCACCCTGATCAATTCTTCCGGTGAAAATTCATTGTGGATTTTTTCGAGAATGGGTAAGCTCAGCACTGAAAATCGTTCAACAAATCCGTTGTTTTCTTCCGATAGCTTCAGAATGGTCCGTATCCTGTCGGGATATTTATAAGCCAGCGCTGTAGTAGTTTGCGGGAAATGCCCTAAAATCCTGCCAAAGTCGGTTATGAATTTTTCGTAGTCAGGATTGTCAAGGGGTTCGGTGGCATAATAACAGGTGCCAAAACTGCCTGAATTTCCAAGAACATTTTTTACAGATTGCAGTGTTTCATTCCACAATTTTGCATTGTCATCGGTATACCTGAAAACTTTACTCAACTTCTCGGATGCAACGGCACAAAACCAGCATCCTACCGAACATCCTTTAGTCAGTTCAAAGTTGATGGGAGAATGAATGATGGCAGCGCTTTTAGCTTTACCCAGTTCAATATAACATCTATTGATCTGGCGCTGACGCCATTTGCGCAATCGTTCATTTTCCGGGGCACATCCAATAGTTTGTAAACGATCACGATGACTTATCTTTTCATTTACAAACGACCTGTATTGTTTCACAATCGATGGAATTTCGCTGCCTGATTGACGAAACGCTTTTGCGTATTCAGGATCCGTGAGTATCCCTACTTCATCAGGGTCCAGATCGAAGTTGAAATAAGCTGAAGGGTATGAAAAGTCTGCTGCAGTTTTTTCCCTGAAATCATTGTCGCAGGTCCACCGTTCCAGTACCCGTTTTGTTTCACCTATCCGTCGGTTATATTCAAGGGATCCTTTCCCCGAAAAAATGGGGAGAATCTCAGTCAACTCATTGGTTTCTATCATTATATAATTTTTGAATAATTAGGAGCAGAACTTATCCCGCAATGAGAATTTATCAGAAAATCCACTGATTGTGCATTGGGTGTAAATGATCCCTTGTTCTATGGCGGTATTACCATTTAAAGGTTTTATGCCGTCATTAAAAAAGGTTAATAGAATGATGGGAAATGGCTGATCATACCTTATGGGTTATATCAGCACAACTGCAAGTTCGGCCACTGCAAATACAGTGCTTGCTGCTTCAAAATCCTGGGCAACTGTAGTGGTGGTTACACTTACTTCAGCTACTTCTAATTCGACTACACCTGTAGTATTTGTTGTAACTGCTTCTATATCGCCACCGGCAATTCTACCTAAATCGCTTTCCGAAAGTTCATTCGAAAATGACTTAGGTTTCATTGGCAATACCAGGTTCAAGGTTACAGCAGAATTTTTTATAAAACGTACTTCAAAATTTTCAGGAATTTCCTGGCCTTTCGCAGCAAAACGTTCACCTATTAGTTTTCCAAACTCCGGGGTAATCACATCCGGCAATATGGCATAAACAGCATTGGCATTGTTTTCATATACATTAACTTTAGTGGTTCCCTCAAAGTCAAACCCGGCTTCAGTTAAAAATTTCTTTGGATCAGCCAGGAATTTCATCTTATAAGACTCATCTGACCAGCAACGTGCGTAAATCTGGGCAACAATTGCATTGTTTTTTTCCTCGTTTTTCATGTTTTTTGTTTTAATAATTGAAATCAAATTTGTTTGGTGATTTCTATGATGAAGTTTTTATCATAGTTATATATTATAGATATTTATTTCTGAATATGTAAAAGGTAACATTTCAGGCAATTAGATTTTTAAGCAACAATAATTAAAGAAAGGATTATGATTTTTCGAACATAAAGAAATAGATATCGCGTGCATTATTAATACATAAAATCATGTCCGGTATTTAAGAATGAATTCATGAGGAATAGTAACAGAAACCGCTGTCACCCATACTGTCAGCAGCAAATTACTCGCCTGTCAAAAAAGTGATTTTTGAGGTTTCCTTATCAAGAGCTGTGGCCATCATCCATGATAAATCTCTTAATAATAGCTCTTGTTATGATAAAATCCCTCAAAATAGTGGGGGTATCACTGAAATCATGCAAATTTTCGCGATATCTTAAAACTCCACATTACAGAGGTTTTGCACCAGTTTACTAAAAATGAACTAACATCATAAAGCAGCTCGCTACAACTCAGCTCAGGATAGATTTATTCCGCTTTGCCACTGGTTTACTACCAACTATTAAAAATATATTTCCCCAATTAAATACAATTTCCCCTTCCCGCTGATTTCTGTTCGCTCATTGAGGTATCTGCACTGTAAATACCCTCTGCGTTCCGAGAGTTGAATAGCTGAAAATTCTGTTTTATTCAGTTGCTTTGCCCAATAAGGTGCCAGGGTCGTATGTGCCGAACCTGTTACCGGGTCTTCTTTAATGCCGATCTGTGGGGCGAAAAACCTTGATACAAAATCTACCTGATTTCCTTTGGCTGTAATGATAACACCACGACTGTCGAGTTTTGCAATGTCGTCAAATGCAGGAGTTACATTAATAATGTCATCTTCCTTATCAAAAACCAACAGGTAATCCGTTTTCCCTTTAAAGGCTGAATGGGGCTTCGGTTCAAAACAGTTTAATAATTCCGTGCTTAGAGTTACCGGATTAAGGCTATCGGTGGGGAAATTAAGACTTAGGAATTCACCGTTTTTCGTCACGGTCAATTCTCCACTTCTCGGAGAATAAAAATGAATGATATTTTCTGTATGGTTTTCATAATTAAATAGTACAAAAGCCGCAGCCAGCGTAGCATGCCCGCATAAATCCACTTCCACCATGGGCGTAAACCAACGGATCTCGTATTGGTTATCGGTTTTCACATAAAATACGGTCTCTGCCAGGTTGTTTTCCATGGCAATTTTCTGCATCAGTTCATCAGGCAGCCATGCATCCAACGGACAGACAGCTGCAGGGTTTCCTGAGAAAACCTTATCGGCAAAGGCATCGATTTGATAAAGTTTGTTGGTCATGATTGCAATTGATTATTCCTGATATTGGGTGTAATTTAACTGCAGGATAATGATATTATTCTTTCTTTTTTTGTGGTTCATTCAAGGCATCATTTTGCTTTTGTTGCTGCAATTGTTTTGCATTTTTCACTGAAAAAGTTGCTCTGTATCAGCTACATCTGTTTTGTAATACTTACCATCTGTAGATTGCATCTTCAGTTGGTTACAATTTGTAACCAACTCACTGCCCTCCTTTGTGAGCCTGTGTTTCAATACCTTCCAATAGTTATTCGGATTGGGGCTGTCGGTTAAAACACCAACTATATCAACGATCGAAAAGTACCATTTCTCCTGGTCTTCGTCCCAAAGAGAGCGAATTTGCTTCTGCTCAAATAATCTGATGGATGTTTCTTTATTCATAAGGCTGTCAATCATTCAAAATTAGGCATTTTCAAGCTTTATTCATGAGTCTGCCTGAAAAGTATGAACTGAGATTCCTGCCACCAAGTCACGAAGTCACAAAGCTACACAAAGAATTAAATATCAAGTTATTAGGCATAGTGATATTGGTGTCCTGGATTCTTCGTGTCAAAGAATTACAGCCACGAATGCACGAATGATTCACGAATCATATAATTAATCCTTTGTGTTGTGTCTTCGAGTCTTCCTCGCTAGAAAACTACTCTTTGGAGAGGGCTCAAAGTCACAAAAAATACAAGTTTTAATAATTTCTGATGTTTAGGCATCTTCATGCTAGTATTTCATTCCCTGATCTCCCTCACCGGGATCCAGATCTCCTCCTCCGAATCAGCACTGTCATTCCTGTATTTCTCACCCAGTTTCTCGAAATGAGGCCTGTTATCAAGCTTATATCCCGAAGCAGGTAACCAGGTTCCCATAATATACTGAAAAGCCTTTGCACCCTCGCTTGGAAGGCCTTTGTATAAAAACACTGCATACATCCCGGCAGGCAACAGAAAGGTTTCCATTCCTTCCGGAATGGTGACCACCTCACTTACTTCCAGGGCGGCCCATTTTTCAAATTCAGTAAGCGGGTTAAACGATTCAAAAAATCCTTCCGGATAGTTCTGTAATGAATATAAAACCGGCTCCACCTGCAGGGAAATCTCTTTCCTCCGGGGCATAAAACTTCTCCATAATTCAGCAGTCCGGTTCTGCGCAAACGACATCCTCATCCGCATTCCCACAAGCTGCTTTGCTTCCAGGTTTTCGATTCGTACTTCCATACCAGTTTTTTAAATATTTTGTACTGAATTAGATTGTCTCAACGAAAATAAAACTAGTAACCGGGAAATAAAGGGCGAATAATATCTCCAGGGCTAATAAGATTTTGGTTTTTTATACAGATTGTCTATTATTTCAATTTTCCGAAGAATTCAAGACATGGGTTTCACTCTGGAAAAAACTTGTCCATTTGAGGGAACTATCTCTGTTTTTCAGGCAGGCAATCCAGAATAATTTTCAAAATAATGGCCTGTTTCTATTCTTTACCGTTAAAAATTTTGAATTCAGTGCTGATTCTATATTCTGAATTCATTTTGTACCCATCATATTGAGAATTCAAGCCAATCCCTCAATTTCCCAACTGAAAACTCAACCTCTTCAATTCCACCTCAGCTACCTTGGCGGCAAAACTGAGGTTCACCAGCTGGTACCCTGAATTCTCAAAGCTGGCCTGTGCTGCTTTTATATCCAGCAGGGTGGCCTGGTTCAGACGGAATCGTTCCATCACAATAGCAATAAGCTTTGCCGATAACTCCACCGTGCCCTGCTGCAATTCAAGCTGCTGCAGGTTGGTGGTATACGACTGAAACGTCCTGATAGCATCAGCTTTCAGCGAATGGAGGAGGTTTTCCTGCTGCAGCCTTGCATTCATTACATTGAAGGTAGCTACTTCTTTCTGGGCTTTATAGGCATTCCCGTTATATATCGGTACCTGCAGGCTGAGCCCGGCATAGGGGCCATAATTTTGGTTCAAAAGGGTAAAACCGGCAGCACTCTGTGAACGATTAAAATTCACCCCTGTATTCAGCCGCAGGGAAGGATATCGCTGTGCTGACACCTCCTTCACCACCATTTCATTGATGCGGATCTGCTGCCCCGATGAAAGATATTGCGGGTTTTGCTTCAATCCTTCCAATACCCTTTCAAGTTGCAGGGCCTGGTCCACCAGTATGGTATCCTGTACTTCTACAGGGACAAAGCTTTTCATACTCATGATTTCCTGCAGACTGGTCTTCGACTGCTCCACCACCAGCAGCTGGTATCGTTCTGCTTGTTCTACCGAACTTAAATCAAGCTGTGCCTGCAACAGGTCGGCATCATTGGCCAGTCCGGCGGCTTGTTTCTGCTTCACCCATTCCAGCTTGGTCTCCGACACTTCCAGGTTGGCCCTGATAATCTTCAGGTATTCCTGCTGCCTTACCACATCATAATAGGCCGTCATCACCAGGGCAATGGTATTCTGGATCTCCAGGTTCAGGAGCAGTTCGCTCTGCTTTTGCAGTTGTTCCAGCTTCTCCTTGGTGGCCACTACTTTAAATCCGTTGAACAGCAACATTCCTGCTGTCAGGCTCGAATTCAGGGCATTCCCGCTGGCATTGCTCTTGGTAATCTCAGTGCCATTATTCAACTCCTGGTTTACATTGGTGAGCGACTGGTTATCGGTGATGCTGGCATTTACCGTGGGCAGCGCCCCTGCAACTCCCGGGTGGTTATTGACTTTGCTGATAGCCACATTGTTTTCTGCAATCCTGATGCCGAAAGAGTTCTCTAAGGTGGTATCAATAGCGGCTTTCAGGCTTAGAAGTTGCTGGGCCTGCAATACTATGGGAAGTATCAGCAATAAACCGATATATATTCGTTTCATGGCAGTCTAATTAAACTGGTTGTCAATCTCTTCCTGTGTTTTATGCCTTCCGGAGATGTAGGTATACATGGCCGGGATCACAAACAGGGTGAGGATCAATGAGAATAAAATACCTCCCACAATTACAATCCCGAGGGGGATGCGGCTGGTGGCAGCACCACCAAGGCTGAGAGCTATTGGAAGGGCTCCGAGGGAGGTGGCAAGGCTGGTCATCAATATAGGACGAAGTCGATGGGAAGCAGCTTCCAGAACGGCTTCATACTTCGACATTCCTTTAGCTCTTTTCTGGTTGGCAAACTCCACGATCAGGATACCATTCTTAGTAACCAGTCCGATCAGGGTGATCATCCCGATCTGTGAGAAGATGTTAAGGGTTTGCCCGAAGATGCTCAATGAAAGCACTGCACCTGCAATAGCCAGGGGAACGGTGATCATGATGATGAGCGGATCCCTGAAGCTTTCGAATTGTGCTGCGAGGATAAGGAAAATCAGCAATAAGGCGAGTGCAAAGGCAAAGCTGGTGTTGGAGGAACTTTCGGCATAGTCACGCGAAGGCCCGCTCAGAGAGGTCTGGAATGAATCATCAAGCATCTTTTTTGCCAGTTCCTGCATTACCTCAACCCCGTCGCCCACAGTTTTCCCTTCCGCGAGGGAAGCGGATATGGTGGCCGACTTATACCGGTTATAATGATAGAGTGAAGGGGGATTGGCATTGGTGCTTAGTTCCACAACCTCCGAAAGGGCGATATTATTCCCCAGGTTATTCCTGACATACAGTTTGGAAATATCAGCAGGTTCCTGCCGGTCGGGGAGGCCCACCTGGCTGATCACCTGGTACTGCCGGCCATTCATGATGAAATAAGCCAGCCTGCGCCCGCTGAAAGCTGATTGCACCACAGAGGCAATGTCGGAAACGGTAAGTCCCAGTTCCCTGGCTTTGATACGGTCGATCAGGATATCCACCTCGGGTTTATTGAATTTCAGGTTCACATCCACATTCTGGAAGGTCTTGTCGTTACGGGCCGCATCGAGGAATTTTGGGATCACCTCTTTCAGCTTGTTGAAATCGAGGTTCTGAATCACAAACTGAACCGGTAAGGAGCCCCTGGAACCTAAACCCACAGCAATGGTCTGTTCTTCTACCGGGAAGACTCTCAGGTTGTTGAACCTTGCAGTTTTTTTGCTCAGGTCACGCGCAATTTCGCTTTGGCTGCGTTCTCTTTCGTTGGCAGGAACAAGTCCCAGGCGGCCAAAGAATCCGTTCATTCCTTGTCCGCCAAAACCAGGGAGACTCATAAAGAAAAACTTCCCTTCGGGTACTGAATCAATCATATAATTGGCAAATTCTGCCCCTGCATGACTCATAAACTCATAGCTGGAGCCTTCGGGGCCTGATGCCTGGAAACGTATACTCCCCTTGTCTTCCATTGGGGCGATTTCGCTTTGCAGGTTACGCCCAAGAATGAAGATGATAAGCAGGCAGCCAATAATGATCAGCCACGATAGCCATCGTTTCTGAAGGAATTTATCTAAATTGTATTTATAACCCGATTCCATGCCTTTGAAGAAAGGCTCAGTGGCTTTGTAGAATTTTCTTTCATGGGCACGGGGATTGTTCAGGAATACATTGAGCACCGGGGTAATGGTAAGGGATACGAAGGCTGAGATCAGTACTGCAACGGCTACTACAACCGCGAATTCCCTGAAAAGGCTTCCCACAAATCCCTTGAGGAAGAGTACAGGCAGGAACACAATGGCAAGGGTTACAGAGGTCGAGATAACAGCAAAGAAAATCTCTTTACTGCCTTCAAGTGCGGCCCTTCGGATGGGCATTCCCCCTTCGAATTTCCTGAAAATATTTTCTGTTACAACAATTCCGTCGTCCACCACAAGCCCGGTAGCCAGGATAATGCCCAACAGGGTAAGGATGTTGATCGAGAATCCCGCAAGGTACATCACGAAGAAGGTGGCGATAAGTGAAATGGGGATGTCGATCAATGGCCTGATGGCGATCAGCCAGTTCCTGAAGAAGAGGAAGATCACCGCGATCACCAGCAGGAAGGAGATTAGAAGGGTTTCTTTCACCTCCTTAAGAGAACGCCGGACATTTTTAGTGTTGTCGATCAGTGTAGTGAATTGTATGTCGTTCTTCTGCGATTTCCGGATCTCTTCAAGCCGTTTGTTGAATTCATCGGAGATATTCACATAATTGGCCCCGGGCTGAGGGATAACGGCCAATCCGACGCCTCCCACACCATTCAGCTTCCAGCTTTGTTCCATCTGTTCAGGACCCAGCTCTACTTTTGCAACATCGCCCAGCCTCACAATACCTTGCTTATCCTCACGCAGGATCAGGTTACGGAATTCTTCTTCAGTGGTCAGTCTGCCCAGTGCCCTGATGGTGAGTTCTGTCTTTACCCCACTGATCTTACCTGATGGAATTTCAACATTTTCCTTATTCAGCACATTGCTGATATCGTTGAATGCCAGGTGATAGGCATTGAGTTTGTCAGGGTCCACCCAGATACGCATCGAGGGCCTTTTATTCCCGAAAATGTTCACAGCACTCACCTCCGGGATGGTCTGGAATTTATTCTGAAGCACATTCTCTGCATAATCACTCAGTTCCATCAAGCCCTTGGTTTCACTCTGTATGGCCATCAGGATGATGAAATCGCTATTGGCATCTGCTTTGGTAACTACTGGTGGGGCATCAATATCCTGGGGCAGGTTCCTTGAGGCCTGGCTCACTTTGTCGCGCACATCATTGGCAGCGGCTTCCAGGTCTTCCCCCACATTGAATTCCACGGAAATATTACTGTTTCCAACAGTACTCGATGAGGTGATGGTGCGGATACCGGGAATCCCGTTAATGGATTTCTCCAGGGGCTCGGTGATCTGGCTTTCGATAATGTCGGCATTGGCACCGGCATAAGAAGTGCTCACCGAAACCACGGGTGGGTCGATGGCAGGATATTCCCGCACCCCGAGCAGGTTAAAGCCAATAACGCCGAACAGGACGAGGAAGAGGCTCATCACAATCGCCAAAACTGGCCTTCGGAGCGATAATTCAGATATATTCACTTTGGATGGGTCTTTCTTTTACAATGGTTTTGGGTGGCTACACTTACAGGAAATCAATGATGTTAAGGGATGACGTTCATGGTGCGCCTCACTTTCACAATGGCTCCCGGCCTTACAAACAGCATCCCGCTCACCACCACGCTATCCCCAATATTGATTCCCGAGAGGATTTCAACCTTTTTACTGCTCCGGTTGCCGGTTTCTACATTTTTAAAGACTGCTTTCCCGCCTTCCACAACCACCAGCTGGTTCGCTAAGGCATCGGGAATAATGGCATTGGTGGGGACATTGATTCCCGAACGGGACTGGCCGATATACACTTTCACAAACGAACCCGGGTAAAGCGATCCTGAAGTAAGCAAAGCCCGTACATTCACATTCCGGCTTTCCTCGTTGATCCTGGGCTCCAGGGCCATCACCGTTGCTACGAGCGTATCATTGGAGCCATTGGGTTTGATCATCACCCTGGTGCCGGGTTTTACAAGCGAAACTCTTGTTTCCGGGACAGAGAAATCAATTTTCACCTTATCCGACTGGCTCAGGGTCCCCAATACCGTTTGAGGGGTAACATAAGCCCCTGCACTCACTTGCCGCAAGCCTAGTTTGCCGGAGAAAGGAGCTTTGATAATGGTTTTGTCCAGTTGGGCAGAGGTAATCCTGACACTGGCCTCCAGCACATTCAGCTGGTTAAGGGCAGCATCATATTCTGCCTGGTTCACACCATTTACCTTCAGCAGGCCGTTTAGCCTTTTTTCGGTCTTCTCTGCCCAGCGCCAGCTGACTTTTCTGTTGATCAAGCTGAGCCTGCAGTTCCTCGTTATTAAGCCTGGCCAGCATGGTCCCTTCCTGAACGAAAGCTCCATCAGGCATACTCAGCCAGGTGATCCTTCCACTGGCTTCGGGATGGATTTCGATCATATCAAAAGCCACCACAGCGCCATTTACCTCAATCATGATGGGGATCTCCTGTTGCCCGGCAATCAGCACATCCACCAATGGGGGTGGCTTGTCTTTTTTATTCTGGTCCTTGCCGGTTTTTTTACAGGCCACCAGCAGACTTATCGTCAGCAGCAGGAATAAGGATAGTTTCAGGTTCATAGGGCAGGTATGCTTTGAAAAGAAAATGGCAATAATGATGTTAAAATTCCTTGCGTTAGAACTACTTATGAGTAAATGCCTAAGATTACAGGAATAATAACAAATAACTACCGGAAAAGGATACAATATTAACCAATATTCCCGCTCATAACATGATCAGGAACTGCCAAAAGGTAACAAAAATGAATGTATCCTCCTGCAATAGATTTACAATTTTGAAGTGTATGAAATTTACTCCCTCCCTGCTCGCAGGGAGGGTTGGGGAGGGTAAACAGTGGGCCATTTTAGCACAATTCTGCCTCATGGTTACCCCCCAGCCCCCTATGAATAGGGGGAGTGGATTTTTGCCAGACGATAATGATAACCTTAACTGGGTTTCAATTTTGAAATAAATGCAATCTGCTCCCTCTCAGCTCCTAGGGAGGGGTGGGGAAGGTACAGGATTTACTACAGAGGCACAATTCTTCATCTAAGTTCAAAATATTCTGTTGATTTGTTATTGTTCCAGAATGTGTTTAATAGTAGAAATTTCACTTTTTGGATATCCTTTTTTGTCGTCAACAGTTCCGAATGAACTCATTATAGTTGATATTACTTTCTCGATATCATTAAGTTCATCATTTTTAAACCTCAGTACTTTGATATCTAAATGATTAAGGATTAAGTCGCGTCTGTAGTCTTTGTCCTTTTGGAAGTCATGAATTCTTCCATCAAGCTCAATTACTAATTTTTCTGAAGCACAGTAGAAGTCTGGAATGAAGAAGAAGTATTCATTCTGCATTCTGTTTGCATCATAAAGTATTGGGTGTTGTCTTAGGAATTTTCTTCCAAGGAGTTTGTTCTTTCTAATTTCATGCCACAATCTGGATTCTGAATAGGTAGGATTATTCCTAAGCCGACTTGCAATTTTCTTAATTTCTGGCCATTTCATGATCTGAGTTTTTATTTGAAAAATGTGATATTAAAACTGAGATTGTATTACAAATTTTGTGCCGGGGAGGGTAAGCGATGTGCCTCTGGGGAACAATCCCCAATTTTACCCCCCAACCCCCTATGAATAGGGGGAGTAAATTTTCAATCATGAAGGATAGTGGGTCTTTTAGTTCAATTTGCTCCCTCCCTGCTTGTAGGGAGGGTTGGGAGGGTAAGCATGATCTGCATCAGGAATAATCCCAATTTTTACCCCCAACCCCCCTATGAATGGGTGGAGTAAATTTTCAATCATGAAGGATAGTGGTCTTTAGTTCAATTTGCTCCTCCCTGCTTGTAGGGAGGGTTGGGGAGGGTAAACAATTTTGCCCTGGAGCATAATTCTTCTGAATGGGTCTACTACCCTATCTGAGCCATTGGTCATTCACCGTTGCTGTCTGTTTTAATACATCTTTATTGTTCATGACATGGTGGCTAACTTTCGTCCTGTATCATTTGTATAAGAATCCAAGCCAAATGATTCCTTTCGGGATGAGCTTGTCCAGTTGATCACGCATAGATTGCGTTGGGGAATGATTTGGTGGGTAGGCGAGACAGAATTATTTTCAACTATCAGTTGCCAGCTCGATTGAAGTTGTTGAAAATAGTACTATTGTGGATGCTTTAATAAGCCGAATAAAACTGCATACCATAAGATATTTTATGATAAGTAGTATTGGGTGTTGACCAACTTTTGAAAATTCATCAAATTCTTGCGCCGTTTTCTACTTTATAGGTTTAAATAAATGCTTTTTAGAGGGTTGTGCAACAGCTACCCGTGTTGTGGGTAGTTATATTATTTTCATCAGTACACATACATACATTTTTAGGAAGTCATCAGTAAAACTGGCATTATAACCTCTATTATTCTGATCGTTTGACCCTTCGTAATAGATTACTTCACTCATATCAATCCTTCTATAATCATATTCAAAAATGAGTTCATTATTTTGATAGTAGATTTCTTAGCTTTAAAGTCTTTTTATATATTTATTTGATTCCCTTGATAGAACATAAGATTAAATTTTATTATCATAATAAAAGTCTATTTTTAATAAAGAACCTGATGATTTAAAAGTGCTGATTGTCTGGATAACACTTTTCTTCAACGTGCATTGTATTTTAACACTATCTAATTTAATAATTATTATTCTATATGGCAATTTTCTTGTTTTCTCAATTTCACGAACAGATCTGTTTGTCTTCTCAACTTTAGAATTTAAAGTTAAGCGGTGTCATTAAAATAGTAATAATTGTATCTATCGTATTAGTTAAATTCGTTGGTATATATAATACACGCGTTTCCACAAATTCTATGATATTACAAGTTTATATTTAGGGAGAAAAAACTTAGGATTAATAGAAATTAGTCCATTTGTATCAGATTGTAAAGATTCAAGTAATTGTCATTTTCTTCGTATAGTGTATACGAATAATCACAGATATATTTATATACACGAAACTCCCAATAATCTGATTACAAGTATACCTAGCCAAAAATATCAAATCCAAATTTAGCAATTTATCTTTCATATCCATATCATTACTATTTAAATTTTCTTTGCAATTCTTCATCATCCATTTTAGGAGTTACATTCAATCAAGACAGCCACCTCTCCCGCAAAGCAAAATAATTCACTATTTTCGTCATGCAATCTCTTTGATCCACCAAAACCCTTCCTTGCCATGACCCCTCCCGAAACCACCTGCAACTGGCCTTCCAACGACCCCCTGATGATCAAATACCACGATGAGGAATGGGGCGTGCCGCTTCATGATGATCAAAAGCTTTTTGAGTTTATGGTATTGGATGCCTTCCAGGCGGGGTTAAGCTGGAAGACAGTGTTGCATAAGAGGGAGAACTTCAGGAAAGCTTTCGATAATTTTGAGCCGGAAGTCATCGCCAATTATTCGGAAGGGAAGATTCAGCTATTGATGCAGGATGCCGGGATTATCCGGAACCAGGGGAAAATAAGGGCTACCGTGGGCAATGCAAAGGCATTTCTAAAGATACAGGAGGAGTTTGGCAGCTTCGATGCCTATATATGGCAGTTTACAGGGGGGAAGACACTTACAAATAAACTGAATTCACTTTCCCAGATGCCTGTTTCCACACCCGAATCCGATGCCATGAGCAAGGACCTGAAGAAAAGGGGCTTTAAATTTGTCGGGACTACCATCTGCTATGCCTTTATGCAGGCTGCCGGAATGGTGAATGATCATCTTACCAACTGCTTCCGGTATCATCAATTGGGATGAGCGGGAAGGGTGCGTAGGTGGGATTCTTTGAAAGATCAGGGGGAGCAGATTAAAATGCAAAATGTAAAGTGCAAAATGCAAGTCAAATGGAAGAAATCCAAAATCCCAAATTAATCTCAAATTCTAAGTCCCCGCCTGACCGAGGGATTATTGCAATATCTCAGAACCACTTATTCATAGGGGCAGGGGTAAACTCTTGCAATGTAAATTTAATCTGAAATAAAATACTGCAACTCTCAAAGAAATTTTACCTAACGGAAGATAGCCAATTGCAGTAGAACCTTCGTAACTTTAATATCTCAGAACCGGTGGTTTTAAAACTGCTTAAATAAGATTAGTCGTGGAATACATAGCCAGTTGTCAGAATATATTTCCCACTGGATAAATTTTATCTTTATTCTAGGCATTCATGAATCCTGGATTCTGGACTCCTCCCTTCCTCCAATCCTCCCTGCCTATGAAAAACCTTCTTCTTTTTCTATTCCTGCTGGGTTACGCTACTTCTTCATCTGCCCAGCAACCTGACCTGGCACTTAAGGCCTACGAACTCCGGATGAATGGCCACCCTTATGAAGCTTTAAGTTACCTGGATTCAACATTGTCAATTTATCCCGATTCTGCAAGGCTCTGGTTTGAGAAAGGCCGGGCTCACGACTGGGTGAAAGCTGATGGTTGCACGAAATTTATCCATGCCTGGTTCAAAATGGGGCCCCGGATAGCAAAAAGTAGCAAATGCCTGAAGAAAGCCTGTAAACTGGATCCTGGAAACGCCAGGTACCATAACTGGTATTCAGGAGTGGCAGCTACACAATCCCTTTTATACATCTACACCCCCTGGAAATGGCCCTTCATGCCCTCCAAATTAAGATCAGCCGTGAACCATGCAGAGAAAGCCATGCTCCTGGCACCGGATCACAATGAGTACCGCCTCGATTTTGTCACCTATGCCCGACTGGGAAGTGTGATTGGGGGTAAACCGGGGAAAGCAAGAGTGCAGGCGGATACACTCGCACTTCTGGATCCTTACTATGGATTAAGAGCCCGGGAAATCCTGAATGAAGGGAAACGAAACAACATCCCGTTTGATTCTTACCTGGAGCTAATTAAAGAATATCCAAATCATGACGCTCTTTTGCATGAAGTGGCATTGCGATGTATGCACCGTGATTCGGCTTATAAAATCCTGGCACGGAAATACCTGGTCCATATCCTTGAGCTGAATCCCGGCGACCGCTGGGCGTTGCTTCAACTGGTAAATAGAGTCCCGCCACCCGACAATGAAGTGCTTCTGCCGCTCATAAATGCATTTCTTGACTATCATAAAGAGGGGTATGCATACAACCTTTCGGCAGGTTATTCTGCCCTTAGTGAGTATTACAAAAGAGCCGGTGAGCAGGCATTGTCGGATGAGTGGATGGAAAAGGGGAAGCAGATCTATCATGCACAGTATGATTCATTTATGAAAGATCAGGCGGAGCCGTGAGAAAGTGAAAATGTAAAGTGCAAAATGCAGAATGCAAAATGAAAAAAATCCAAAATCCAAAATCCAAGATCCAAAATCAACCCCGGGGGGGGGAAGAGTGGCAGTTAGAAAAGTGACGCACTAGATTCTGAATTCTTTTTTTTACCCCCACAAAACATCAACATTATGAAACAACACGTCCATCAACACATTATTTCAGAGTTGCAGCAAAATACACGTACAGATATCATCTTCATCTTAACCTCCATTTTCCTGAACCTGCTTACGCTGGCAATTAACTCAGGGCTTGTTAAGGATTCCAGGACTGATGAGGCCTTGTTCGTAGTTATGCTCATCTTTGTGGCACTCATCTTTGTAGTGAATGTTGTGGTCATCATCGGACTGTTAAAAGGCAAGGAAACCCGCATGAAGCTTATCAACGGGCTGCTCAGCATGTACGAGGATGAAAATGTAGCCAAATACTACGATAAGTCTCTGCTGGGGAATTACAATATCCGTTACCGCCTCTTTATCCTGGTAGTCCTCTTTACCGGGATGATTGCAATCATTATCCCGTTTGTCATGAGGTGATTGTACACTGAATCAGTTCCTGAGAGTTTCGGTGGTGAGCTTGTAAAGCCTATCTTTGCATGCTCAACGATCAAACCCTCTGAATATTAATGGCAGAACTCCCTTTATCTTCCTGGCTCCCGATTACCCGCGATGAAGCGTTGAAACGTGGATGGGAAGAGGTGGATGTGGTATTGATTTCAGGGGATGCGTATGTGGATCATCCGGCTTTTGCCAATGCTGTTATTGCCAGGGTGATTGAAGCAGCCGGTTACAGGGTGGCGCTGGTACCACAGCCAAACTGGCAGGACGACCTGCGTGATTTCAGGAAATTCGGGAAACCCCGGCTTTGCTTTGCCGTTTCGGCAGGCAATATGGACTCCATGGTTAACCACTACACGGCAAATAAACGCCTCAGAAGCGATGATGCCTATACGCCCGGGGGAATGGCTGGTTTCCGTCCCGACTATGCCACCGTTACCTATTCACGTATCCTGAAGCAACTCTATCCTGATGTGCCGGTCATTATCGGTGGGATTGAGGCTTCCATGCGCCGGCTCACCCATTATGATTACTGGAGCGATTCACTAAAGCCCTCCATTTTACAGGATAGTAAAGCGGATCTGCTGGTATATGGAATGGGGGAACAAGGCATTCGGATGATCCTGGAGCAGCTGTCTCAGGGGAAAGAGGTAAGCCAGATGCATACTATTCCCCAGACTGTTTTTGCCACTACTCCTGAAACTGCAGAAAAGCTGCTGGAAAATCGTAAGTTGCAGGAACTGCCTTCTTATGAAACCTGCCTTAATGATAAAAAGGCCTTCTCAGCGTCTTTTAAACCTATTGAACAGGAATCGAATAAATCGAATGCCAAAACCCTTGTGCAAAAAAGCCTCGGACAGGTGGTTATTGTAAATCCTCCTTTTCCGCTGATGCAAAAAGAAGCGCTGGATGCTATCTATGACCTGCCTTTTACGCGCCTTCCCCATCCGAAGTATAAGAAAAGGGGGGTAGTGCCTGCCTATGAAATGATCCGCCATTCGGTGACCATTCACAGGGGCTGTTTTGGGGGTTGTGCTTTTTGTACTTTATCGGTGCACCAGGGAAAATTTATTGCCAGTCGTTCGGAAGAGTCCATTCTGAAGGAGCTGGAGGCCATCACCCATATGCCCGATTTTAAGGGACATGTTTCCGACCTGGGTGGGCCTTCTGCCAATATGTATAAATTACAGGGCTTCGACCTTGAAATGTGTGCCAAATGCAGCAGGGCTTCCTGCCTGTTCCCTAATCTGTGTAAGAATCTTGATATCAACCATAAGCCACTCACCCAGCTCTATAAAAAAGCTGAAAAGGTCCCGGGAATTAAAAAGGTGACCATTGGTAGCGGAGTCAGGTATGATATGCTGATTCCCGATAATGAGGCAGCTTCAAAACAATTCGGATTGGACGAATATTCGAGGCAATTAATAGGGCATCATGTTTCAGGACGATTGAAGGTGGCTCCGGAACATACTTCGGATGATGTGCTCAAAATTATGAGAAAGCCCTCTTTCAGGTTGTTTCATCAATTCAGCAGGAAATTTGAGGAAATCAACCGGAGCCTCGGGATGAACCAACAAATCATTCCCTACTTTATCTCCAGTCACCCCGGTAGCAAGCTGAAGGATATGGCCAACCTGGCTGTGGAGACAAAATCACTTGGTTTTCAATTGGAGCAGGTACAGGATTTCACGCCTACCCCGATGACCCTGGCCAGTGTAATTTATTATTCCGGGATTCACCCATTTACAGGGGAGGCTGTATATACTGCACGCAGCAAGGAAGAAAAGCTGGATCAGCGGCAATTCTTTTTCTGGTATAAAAATGAAAACAAGGAAAGAATCCGCAGGAATCTGAGTAAAATCGGGGAAGAAAAACTGATACCTCAACTCCTGGGGAAAAACCAGCCAGGCAAACCAAGGTAGATGCTAATTTTCCCGTATCAGTAGTACCGGGCAAGGACTTACTTTCATGACTTCGGAACTTATACTTCCAATGAATGCTCGGTAGAGTATCCCGTGACTATGAGCTCCAATGATCAATAAATCGGCTTCGAATTCGACTAATGTTTCTACAATGGTGTTAACCACTGAGCCCTGAAGATACTCGAAGGAAGCTTTAATCCCTTTGTTCTCCAAATACTTTCTCATCGAATCCAGTTCTTCTTTGATCCTGGTGCTTTCATTAGGAGAGGACTCAATTGTAACCGGTGGACTCATCTCTGTCCCGATAAACGCCGGAACCGGGGGTTCAACATAAAGAATCAGTACTTCACTTCCAAAGGCCAGAGCCTGGGAAGCAGCATGTTCAATTAATAAAGCTGCTAAATCGGAAAAATCTACTGCAACCAGTATCTTCTTCATATAAATATAGTTTAATGATTAGAATAAGATATTACAAATATAATGAATCCTTGGTCAAAAATCAAGAGAATTTCTACAGGAAATACTGGTAGTAAGAGTTTTAAACACAATAGACACAATAGTTCACAAGGGGTGTTCTTGTGCCTATTGTGGTTCAAAAATTGTGCCAGAGCTTAAACGGTAGCTTATAGTTCACAATAGAAAGGCACAATAGGCAATACATGGAAATCCCTATTGTGTTCTATGTGCCTATTGTGGTTCAAAAAAATTGTAGTATGCACATGAGCTTTAAACACAATAGACACAATAGTTCACAATAGAAAGGCACAATAGGCAATACATGGAAATCCCTATTGTGTTCTATGTGCCTATTGTGGTTCAAAAAATTGTAGTATGCACATGAGCTTTAAACACAATAGCAATAGTTCACAATAGAAAGGCACAATAGCTATTGTCCTGATTTCTGATGGTCTGTTAGTCGACAATCCATATTCAAGAGCATTTTGATTAACGATTGAAGATCAACGAATTTGGAATTGAGAAGTAAGACACTAATAAGGGAATAAGGTTTAAATCCTTAAATAACCCTTTGTTACTAAGGTTTGTTAAAGAATAAGGTTGGTTTTTGGATTCATAGCAATCTGTTTCCATTAGGAAGAAATTGCATCCACACTAATCGTCAAAAGGGCTGTGAAAAATTGAGGAAAAGGAATCTTAACTTTTTCAGAATTCAAATTTCATACCGGAGCGGAATCCCAGGGAGAATGAATCAGTAGATGATCCTTCTTTCAACAGGACTGGTTTCAGATAGATTCTGGAAGTAGGGGCAAATGAAATACTGAGACGATCCATGATTTTGTAATTGAAATCAAGGCTGGCCATGATATTGATATTGACACCATTATAATCCGGTATTTCCAGATCTATTTTATTGACCTGTGAATTGTTATGCTGGTTAATGGTTTTGATGGTGGTTTCACGTAAACTGGCATCATCTAACTTGAAAGCAATTCCAGCCCCTGTGTTGACCCAAGTGGTCATCTTGCCTACACTGAATAATCTTTTGCCTAATCCAAGGTCATAGGTGAGGTATTGATGCCTTTCAGTACCTTCCAGTTCAGTAGCACCGGTTGTTTCCATAATTGCAGTAGAGTCAGAAGGTTGACCGGGATTAGGAACAGTAATCGGTATAAATTGTGTGTAATTTACATCATAAACCCTGTGTTCAGTATTATAGGCCATTCCAAGGCTGGATTGAATGCGGGTCTTTTCATTCCCCAGGCTGGCCATGAGTCCGAAATTATGAAACATGGAAGTTCCATTGCCATTTTCAAGCGATTCAGGTAAATAATTGGCTGCCAGGGTAAAATTTTTGCCCTTTTTTTCATCATTCTCAAAAGGCTCCGGAATTGGATAGCTATTACTGTTATTAGGCTGAACCGCCATCAATGAATGATGTAATTTCTGGTTCTTTTCATATAATGGAGCATACCTGTTTCTTTCCGAAAGGTGGATTTTTGTCCGGCTTTGCAATAACTTCATGAATCCTGTTCTCTGAACTGGTTCAGATGATTCAACACTTGCAAATACTGCCGGAGAGCTGTTATGTGAGAAACGATCTCCCTCGCTCATCTGACTGACCGGAATCTGAGTATTTATGTCCGATACCTTTTGAGTCTCCGACGATTGGCTCAAAGTCACTTTATCATTTGTTGTGACCTTTTCTTTTATCGTTCCTGAAACAATGGCATTCTGAGAATTGGAGAAAGGGTTTTCAGGTTGATAGAAAAGCAGGAAAGCAATGAGCAAAGAGGCTGCGGCAGTAAGTGAATAAGTTGCAATCCTTATGCGGTGGCACGTTGCATTCTTCTGAGCAGAAGTGCCCAGGAATTATTATCAGGGGAATGGACAGGCAGATGAGCCAGTTTTTTCTCGTAGTTTTCCTGAACTTCAAGCTCCCCCAACGAAGAAGAAATCCCATTCCACAGGCTGTCATCCGGCTTATGCACCGGTAATCGGCCTGATAGTGGGGTGGATATGTTTCTTCTTTCTTTCATTGCTCTTGTTTAGTGCTGTGTGCTGTGTGCCGAGTGCCGGGTGCCGAGTGCTGGGTGCTGGGTGCTGAGTGCTGAGTGTTAGGGAGTTGGAGAACTGGTGAGCTGGTGAGTTGGTGAGTTGGTGAGCTGGTGAGCTGGTGAGTTGGTGAGCCGAAAATCCAAGTCCCAAGTCCCATCCGCAAGTTTGCGGACCACATCCAACATCAGACATCCGCCATCCCATTAGACATTAACATCCTCCATTCCACATCCAACATCAGACATTAAACATCCGACATTCCACATTCCTCAATCTACCATCGAAGCCAATCTTCTCTTTAACATATTTTTAGCATGATGAAGCTGGGATTTCGAGGTCCCTATACTAATGCCAAGCATATTGGCAGTTTCTTCATGCGTGTATCCTTCAACTTCTGTCAGTAAAAAAACCGTTCTGTATCCATCCGGAAGTGACAAAATCACTTTTTCAAGGTATTCACTGCTGAGTGTATCCGGAATCAATACTGATCCTTCTGTTTTAACCTCATCCATTTCTGCGAACTCCATCCGGCGGTTTTTGTAAATCTGTCGGAGTGAGGTTCTGATTACTATGGTTTTTATCCAGGAACCTAAAGAGGACTCAAACCTGTATTGTTTCATGTCGCGAAAAACCTGTATGAAAGCATCCTGCAAAACATCATGGGCATCATCCCGGTTATTCATAATCCTGTAGGCAGTTGAGAACATGGCATCGCAGTACCTGTAATACAGGTCACGCTGTGCAAGCCGATCATTCCGGATACACCTTTCTATAAGGTCCCGTTCCAATTCCGACTTGGAGCCTGTTATCAGTCTGACTACTTCTCTCAAGGGTAGTTATGCTTAACTTGTTATCATTTACAAAGATAACGTTAAGTGATAATTTTAAGTATGAACTTTCCAGAATCATTACCTCGTTCTTTATCTCTGGCTGTTTAATGGGTAAAATGAATGTCATTGGGTTGCATCGGACTGAATATTTTTCTACGAAATATCATCATAGAACTCTTCTTAAGCTAATTTTCCAAAGCCGGATTCATTACTGTCCCGATAAACAGAATGCTTCCTGTTTGTTTTTCATGAATGAAGAACACAAAAGGTTTATCAGCTTTGAATTCCATTTCCGGGGGACCTACACTGGTGGTCTCCATCCCGATGGAAGTTACGGCTGCAGCTTCTGTACCTTCTTCATTGGTTTCAATGAATGTTTTGTGCTTTACCTCTGATATAAAGATTCCACCATTCGAATTGATTCTTGTAAAATCAGCCAGGTCAGGAATGAAAGCATCAGTCATACCCATTTCCATCATGGCAGGCTTCATTTTCTTCTCCTCATAGGCAAATTTGAATTTGGGAAGGGTCAGGGTCACCTCATCGCTGCTGAATTGACGGTACCAGTTGGTCCAGTTTTCCTGCGAAAGCTGGGAAATGATATCATTTATTCCTTTCCCGGTTTCGGGTAGCATCACCACCATATTATAGTTTCCCTGGTTATACGGCAGCTCAATGGCTGAGAACATTTCGTTTTTATAGACAGGGAAAGTAGCTTTTTGCTTCATGAAAGAAGTGGTAATATGAGTGCCATCTTCAAACCTGAAAAGGTTATCATGAGTATTACTCTTTTCGAAGGTGTATTTCCATTGTCCTTTGAAATAAACTGCATTGATAAGGTACATTACCATATCATCAGAAATGCTGTTTACAATGGTGGGGATCAGGGCGTTGGTTTTGTCGGAAACCCATTGATTAATGATATCCACCGATCCGGCATCATTGAAATCCAGCGCTTTTACCTCAGCCTGAAAATAATCCTGGTTGGTTTTCAGGAATTCCTGTTCAACACTGAAGGTATTTCGGTACCAGATGGAATTGGCTATGGAGAGTTTCACTTTAGGATCAAGCTTCGAGAAAGTTTCCAGGATGTATTGATAGGATTCATTCACTTCCTGATCTGTCATTCCACTCATTCCAAATGTCTGTGTCATTTGCTCAAGGGTCTGGCTGGCCGGAACCGTTACTTGCCATTCCGAAAGCCATGCTGACACTCAAAGGCGAGACCATGAAGTTCTTATCGGTGCCTGAAAGAGAATAAGCTTTTTTAAAGAATTCAAAACCAAACCCATTGGTCCGCTGAACTACTGCCTGCTGCTTTTCAGTTAATGGAACCGGTTTTATTTCCGCTGATGTGGTGGTTTCTTTCCGACATGAAACCAGGAGTACGACAGAGCAGAGGAGAAGTAAGCTGAAATACTTTTTCATTGTATTTAGTTTCTGGTAATCAGCTCAAAGGGTATAAAAGCTGAAAATTGGTTGTATGGGAAGATTAATGACAATAATGAATTCTGTCCGCCTCAGGCGGATGGATTCTTTTTTTCGTTACCAGCCTGAATGACCGGGTAAAATGGCGATTATGTCGAAAAAGCTTTTCCATCATCATAAATTTTAGGAAATTTGAAAATCTGTGAATTGATAATCAAAAAGAGTATCTATACCGATAAATTTAGATATTTGTGAAAACTAATACAATGGGAATTCAAAGAGGAAATAGTTGTATAATTCAGTAACATTTACACTCATTAACAAACATAATCATGAAGAAATCTAGTTGGTTAACGGCTTCAATTGCCTTTATGATACTGGCTGCAGGCTTGCTGGTATTCCAGCAACAACCGGTATTTGCCCAGACTAAAAGCCAGTCTGCTAAAAAGGAGAAGAAGCAGGATAAGAAGGATGCAAAAAAAGAAGATGCCAAGTCGGATACCCTGAAATCAACTACTTTCGGTGGGCTGAAATGGCGTAGCATAGGCCCGGCATTCGCATCGGGACGTATTGCTGATTTTGCCATTAATCCCAAAAATAAAAGCGAATGGTTCGTAGCTGTTGCTTCAGGCCATGTGTGGAAA
Source organism: Bacteroidales bacterium (assembly GCA_016707785.1). NCBI lineage: Bacteria > Pseudomonadati > Bacteroidota > Bacteroidia > Bacteroidales > Bacteroidales bacterium. The sequence continues at coordinate 57,809 of JADJGZ010000029.1, forward strand.
ACAACCAATAACGGCACCACTTTCGATCCTGTATTCGACAATTACGGAGCCTATTCCATGGCTTGTGTTACCTACGATCCCAATAATACCAATGTTGTTTGGGTAGGAACCGGCGAAAATAACCATCAGCGTGCCCTGGGTTATGGAAATGGTGTATATAAAAGTACCGATGGCGGGAAAAGCTTTACAAATATGGGGCTGAAAGAATCAAGGCAGATAGGTGAAGTGCTGATCGATCCCCGTAACTCCGATGTGGTATTTGTAGCTGCAGAAGGTTCTGTCTGGGGACCCGGCGGTGACAGGGGTTTGTATAAATCAACCGACGGGGGAAAGAACTGGAAAAAAGTGCTTGAAATCAGTGAAAATACGGGGGTAAATAATGTACTCCTCGATCCCCGCAATCCTGACATCATGTATGCTTCTTCCGAACAAAGGCGCAGGCATGTATTCACTAAAATTGGTGGAGGCCCTGAAACAGCCATCTATAAATCTACTAATGGTGGAGATAGTTGGGACAAGATTACCAATGGATTGCCTTCAGTGGATATGGGCGGAATCGGACTGGCCATTTCCCCTGTTAATCCTGATATCGTATATGCAATCATTGAGGCTGCTGAAGATGGTGGAGGTTTTTACAGAACTACCGACAGGGGGGCATCCTGGCAGAAAATGAGCAGCCACACAGCACAAGGACAATACTACAACGAAATCTATTGCGACCCCAAGAATGCCGATAAGGTGTATTCGATGGAAACCGTATCGCAGGTAACCACCGATGGTGGAAAAACCTGGACGATGGTTGGCCTCAGCAAGCGTCATGTTGATGACCATGCCCTCTGGATTGACCCTGAGAATACACAGCACTTCTTTATTGGAGGAGATGGGGGAATCTATGAAACCTACGATGGAGGGAGCAATTATATCTTCAAGTCAAACCTTCCTGTTACCCAGTTTTATCGCGTTCAGGTGGATAATTCAGAGCCTTTCTACTATGTATATGGGGGAACCCAGGACAACAACAGTATGGGCGGGCCTTCGAGGAACATCAGCGACGATGGGGTAACCAGCGATGAATGGTTCGTTACCAATGGTGGTGATGGGTTCTGGTCACAGATTGACCCCACAGATCCCAACATTGTGTATGCTGAATCGCAGTATGGTGGCATGGTTCGCTACGACAGGAAAAGCCAGGAAGCGATTGATATCCGTCCGGAACCACGCAAAGGCGAAAACAGCTACCAATGGAACTGGAATACCCCGCTTGTGCTGAGCAAGCATTCCAACACCCGTCTCTATTGTGCAGCAAATAAGGTGTTCAGAAGCGATGACAGGGGAAATACCTGGAAAGTAATCAGTGATGACCTTACTGCCGGCATCGACAGGAATACATGGCCTGTGATGGGAAAATACTGGCCCAGTGATGCTGTAGCAAAAGATATATCTACTTCTCTTTTTGGAACCATTGTTTCCTTTGATGAATCGCCTAAAAATGAGAACCTGTTATATGCAGGAACCGACGACGGACTGATCCGTGTGACAGAAGATGCCGGGCAGAACTGGTCGAAAGTATCATCGTTCCCCGGAGTACCTGAAAACACTTATGTGAGTGACCTGATGGCCTCAAGATTTGATGAAAATATTGTTTTTGCTGCCTTTGATAATATCCTGAGAGACGACTTCAAACCTTATGTATTCAAAAGTACCGATAAAGGCAAAACCTGGGTTTCAATAGCCGCTAATCTGCCGGCTAATGGAACCGTTCATAGCATTCAGCAGGATCATGTAAATCCGGATCTGCTGTTTATCGGGACTGAATTTGGTTGCTATTTCAGTAACGATGGAGGCAAAATCTGGGTTCAGTTGAAATCCGGAATGCCCGCTGTTCCTGTGAGAGATATTGCCATTCAGCAGAGAGAAAATGACCTGGTAGTGGCTACCTTCGGCAGAGGATTTTATATTCTTGATGATTATACGCCACTCAGGACTTTCAAAAAAGATATCCTTGAGAAAGAAGGTTATCTGTTCCCGGTAAAAGATGCCCTCATGTACATTCAGACCGGAGGCAAGTACGGCCAGGGTGCAACCTATTTCAAGGCAAAGAATCCTGAATTTGGAGCTGTATTCACTTATTATGCCAAGGAAGGCCCAAAATCAATGAAGGATGTCCGTAAAGAAAAGGAAGCTGAGCTATTCAAGAAAGGCGAGCCCATCCCTCAACCGACAGAAGCTGTTCTGCAGACTGAGAAAAATGAAATTGCCCCTTATCTCACCTTCATGGTTACTGATGAACAGGGAAACAAGGTTAGAATGATAAAAAAGGCTGTTTCAGCCGGGATTAACCGGGTAAACTGGGATTTGCGTTACCAGAGCAATCATTCCGTGGAAGCTGGTGGCGACCCCGATCCTTTAAAAGATGCTGGAAGCGATGTTTTGGCTGTCCCCGGGAAATACCAGGTTAGTCTTTACCTTACGGGCAATGGTGAAACGAAGCTTATTGCAGGGCCTGAAGCGTTTAACTGTATTACATTGAACAATACTACTCTTCCTGCAAAGGATAGGGCGGCACTTGCCGAATTCCACAAAAAGGTTGCAGAGGTAACAAGGGTCATGCAAGGTACCGAATCTTATGCCGAAGGTTTGCTGAAGCGATCAGCTAATATCGTGCAGGCATTAAATACCTCACCACTTGCCACTCCTGAGCTTATCGCCAAAGCTACCGATGTTAGCATGCAGCTTGATTCTCTTCTCAATAAGAAATTCAACAGGAAATCCATTCGCCCCAGCGACGAAGAAAATCCTCCTGCACCGGTACCACTTAATAACCGGTTGGGTAAAATCTCCTGGACTACCTGGGTTTCTACCAGCGAACCTACACAGGGACAAAAAGATGCCCTTTCTATACTGATGGAAGAGTTCCCACCGGTTTATCAGTTAGTGAAACAAATCGGCGAAGTGACGCTGAGAGACTGGGGGGGGGGAGCGGTCCCCGGACGTTTGCCTGAGAGAAATTCTGATCTTTTAGAATGAATTTACCCGGACTGTGGGAGCCCCAGGTTTCAACCCCCCCTGGACTGGGGATGGTTGCCATGGCCTTAGGCCGACTTGGAATTGTCGCAGGAGACCATCATGCGAAACAAGAACTAACAGCGTTGGTTCTGACTCGACAGAACTAAAACCATAATGAAATCAGTATTAGGCTGGTGTACACCTTGAAACCCCGGCCTTTGCTGGGGACAGAAAACCATGGCCTTAGGCCTGATTATGATCAGGAAAGAATAACTTATCTCAGGCTGGGGTCAAATTGAAATGAATTCTTCCATGTTTGCAAGGGGGGCGAAAATTACATGAAGGCTGCCTCATTCGCTTAATAGGCAGAAAGAATGATTATAGATTCCTGATTGTACAATAAGGTAAATTCCGGGGGAACGGGATGTCTAGTTGGGTTGGAACCCTGCCATCGACCTTTGAGGTATATACTAATTTACCTGAAGCATCCATAATCTGCAGCTGCAGGGATTCCTTATCCCAGCGTGGCTCGATGGTGAATTGTCCCTGGCTTGGGTTTGGATAGATACGAGCAATGGTACGCTGATTGTCGCCAACTCCGGTGGTATTGATCACCTGGGTCTGTTTAACAAGCGACCAGTTGCCTTCTCCACATGTATTGCTTGCCTTGACGCGGATTTCTGCATTTCCAAGGTAGGCATTGTTCCAGGTTACAGTACCAGTGGTACCATTGCCTGATATGGTGCCTGCATCGGCAGGTGTGATTTCCCACTGGTAGGATTCTGCTTCATTGGCTCCGGTTGTCAGGTATGAACTCTGACTTACTGAAGAAAGGTCAACCATATCAGGTCCTGTAGGCTGCGCTGCTTGTGCAGGTGCATTGCTTACCGAGATGGAAACCGATTGTCCTGAGCCATTTCCGCATGAATTTGAAGGTACAACTTCCAAAGTTCCATTTGAATTGCCAATTGAAACTGTAATTGAGTTTGTCCCTTGACCTGAAGTGATGGTAGTTCCGGCAGGAACAATCCAGTTATAAGCCACACCAGCTACATTGGCAACAGAGTAGGTTTGTGTTGAACCCTGACAGGGGTCAGTAAGTCCTGAAATGGCTGAAGGCTGTGCCGGTGCTGCATTTACTGTAACCGCCAGGTTGCTGGCAGCTCCGTTTCCTGCTGTATTGGAACCATAAACGCTTACATTACCCGAAACTGAAGAAGCACCAAAATTCACTGATATGCTTGTAGTTCCCTGACCGGAAACAATGGAAGCTCCGGTTGGTACTGACCACACATAATTGCTTGCACCTGAAATAGCTCCAACTGAATAGGTAAAGTTATTATTCTTACAAACGCTTGCAGGGCCTGAAATTGGGCCGGCTGCTGCGGGTGGTGCAGCAACTGCTTCATTTACTGCCAGGGTGCTTAAACGCACCGGTCCTGGTTTCCCTTTTGCAAAGGCTCCATAGAACGTAACTTGTCCGGTTCCGGCCACTGGGGCGGTCCAGTTGAATGTCCAGGAACTATTGCTTGTATTTGCACTGGTATGGGTGACATACTTGTTGCTTCCAACCAGTTGGCTGTTTGTGCCAGCTGCAAGGGTTCCAAGCAAAGTGCCGGCAGCATTCTGAGGGGATACCTCAAAACCAAACTTTCCGGTTCCTGTAAGCTGGTTGGAGGCTGTAATCTGGTAGGTTTGACCAGGAGTATATCCTCCCGCAGGAATATTTGAGGTAATCCAGCCGGCAACAGTTGTAGGGGTGCCACCGTGACATTCAGTGCAATTACTGCCATCACCTGGTGAACCGGTCTTGGCAGCAGGTGCCCCGGTGGGGTAAAAAGCTACAAAAGAACTCAGCAATACGATGGATGCTAAACTGATAAAAAGGGGTAAACGTTTTGTCTTCATAGAAATGGGTTTTGGTAATATAAGCTAAAGTTTATCTTATTTTCAAAAATAGCTGCCATTTTAAACATCACCATACCTTTTTTGTTCAACGGGATTAAAAAGAAGATGAACGGGAATATTTACTGATAAATCGGATTGTAAAAAAGAAAAAGGTGCTACACTGGGATTTTATGCCCAATGACGCACCTTATCATTGCAAGGTTGCTAAATGAAATGGATCAGGGGATTACAACGAATCTTTGAATGCTAAAGTTTTGTTTAGTGCGAAGAAGCAAATAATAAACTGAAGGTGTAAGTTTAATATCGAGACGTTTGAACATCTCCCCTTAAATTTCAAAGGATTGAAGCTGGTTTCCGGATGAATTCAGCAATGAAGCCTTTATTTTCCCGTTTAAGTTGGCTGTTTCAATGAATAACTCATTTTTACATGGGGAGGGGTACAGTGTAAAACTGGGTTTGCTTGGTTCTTGTATTCCCTCAAGCAGAACGAGATGAATCTCTTTAGGATCGGACCATTCTCCTTCACTACAGCTGTTACTCCCCCTGACCCGGATGATGACTACGCCAAAATATCCCGGATTCCAGTTAACTACTGCTGTTAAACCATTGCCGGTAACTGTTCCGGCTTCGGCTGGTGTTAATTCCCATTCATATTGAGTAGCATTCGCAGCACCGGTAGTTGAATAATTTGAAGTAGGAGTGAGGGTTGGATCTAATTCTGAAGGACCGGAGATGAATGCAGTCCAGCCAGGTAAGGCCTGTATTGTAAGGTATTTGGTCCTGACAGGTGATTGTCCGCAGTCATTCACTGCATGAAGTTCTATGTACCCGCTATTTGGGCCTATTACAACGGTGATAGAGTTGGTGCCTGACCCGTCAATAATTTCTGAACCGGATGGCACTCCCCAACTATATTCAACGCCTGGAGTATTTTCAACCGTGTATACCTGTGTACTTCCCTGGCAGGGCTCGGCTATTCCCGAAATTTCCCCCGGTTGCAATGGCATTTCAGAGATAATGATATTTTTGGTTTTAGCGGGGCCTGTCCCGCAATCATTGACGGGTGTTACCGATATTTCCCCGGATTCGGGTCCAACAAGCATTGATATACTATTGGTTCCCTGTCCTGAAACGATGCTTGATCCGCTGGGTACAGTCCAGGTAAAGGTGGTTCCCTCTGCATTTGGAACTGCATAATTAACAGTACTGCCTTCGCACGGAGCTTCCGGACCTTCCATTACAGCGGGCTGAGAAGGGATGGAACGTACCGTAATAAAAAGGACTCTTCCCGGACCGCTTCCACAGTTATTGGAGGGTGATAATTCAATGTAGCCGCCATTTAACCCGAAAGTAACTTCAATACTGTTGGTCCCCTGTCCTGAATTAATGACAGCACCTGCCGGGACTGACCAATTGTAGATAATACCGGCAGTATTTTCAACTGAATATTGGGCCGTTGCTCCAGAACAAATATTAACAGGGCCTGTGATCTCTGTAGGCTGCATGGGTAAAGGGTTTACAGTAATTCCCAGGCTTGAGGGTAAGCCGTTGCCTGCTGAATTTGAGCCGTAAACACTGATGTTCCCGGAAACTGCTCCAGTGCTGAAAAATACATTGATAGAGGTGGTTCCCTGTCCTGAAGTAATTTCCGCCCCGGCAGGAACTGACCAAACATAGGTGGAAGCTCCGGAAATAGCACCCACTGAAAATGTTGCGCTGGTTCCTCTACACACAGTGGTATTGCCGGTAATGGGGCCTGCTGCAGCAGGAACGCTGACAGCAGCCTCTGAAACGGTAAGACTGCTGTTTCTGGTTGCGCTTCCTTCACTCCTTGTAAATGAAGCATAAAAAGTAACTGATCCGGTCCCGGCAACAGGGGCAGTCCAGTTAAAGGTCCAGGAAGTTACACTGGTAGAGGAAGTTGAATGTGTTATCCATTTTCCGCTACCGACTAATTTGCTATTAGTCCCGGGTGCTAATGTTCCAAGTAACTGTCCTGCATTATTTTGAGGCGATAACTCGAAGCCGTATTTCCCGCTACCGCTGCCACTATTGGTAGCTGTAACCTGGTAAGTAGTTCCCGGAATATATCCTGAAGCGGGAATGTTGGAAGTAATCCATCCGGTGGCTGGAGATGCATTTCCATGGCAGGACGAACAATCATGTCCGTCACCTGGTGATCCTGAATAGTAATAAGGCGAAGGGGCCCCACCCGGATAAGGCATAAAACTCGAAAAGAAAATGAAGATGCTTCCGAAAATGAGTAGTAGAAAGAGTAAGTTTTTCGTTTTCATAAGAATTGGGTTGAATATCTATACATCTACTGATGTGTATATGACAAAAATAGGTTATAAAATGAAATAGTTAACATTAAAGGCCAGGCGCATCCATACAAGAAGTACTTAACATGATTTATAATCCTCAGAAAATAAGCATAGTGCAGGCCAGTTTAACAGTAATCAATCACACGCAGAGTTTCTATTCATAAGCAATTTAGATGAATTATAAATTATTTTAGTCTGGGGTGTTGGATATGCAGCAAACATGGTTCAGGCTATAAGGGAACAATGAGGATCTTTTTCCCTATTTTTGCCAAAATTCAATCGTCCGGTATTCCATCGGCAATCCAATCGATACATGGCCCATACAACCGTAAGTCAGAAGGTAGAAAAAATTCCCGTGTTTTTTATCCTGGGGCGCCCGCGATCAGGCACTACTCTGCTCAGAACCTTGTTTGATGCGCACCCCAATGTGGCAACACCTGTTGAATGTGCATTCATTATCAACATGAGTCAGAAATATGCCAAAGTCACACACTGGTCCCGGGAATTGCTCTTAACATTCCATGAAGATGTTCAAAAGCATATCAAGTTTGATACCTGGAATATTGATCTTGATCAGATGAAAGCAGATTTACTGGAATGTGAAGGGCCCAATACTTTTCAGAATGTTTGCAAAGTAGTGTATTACGACTACCAATCCTTGTTTCCTAAGGAAGATATTCTTTGGATTGCCGACAAAAATCCGGTATATGCAACTTATACCCCGGAACTGCTCTCATTGTTCCCTGATGCAAAATTTATTCATCTTGTGCGTGATCCCCGCGATAATATCATTTCATTGAAAAATGTCGATTTTGAAGGGCCTTTCACCGCATTACTCGCCTATCGCTGGGAACATTCTGCCCGGAAATTGCACGCTATCAAAAAGAAGCATAAAGCCCAGTTCTATACGATAAGGTATGAAGATCTTGTAACTGATCCTACCCGGTATTACAGGGAGATGTGCGATTTCCTTTCAATTCCCTATAATGACAGTGTCTTTGAGTTCTATAAGAAACAGGGTGAAGCGATGAAAAAATTCAACATCGAAAAGATGATGAAATATCATAAAAGCCTGTTTTCCCCTATCAGTAATTCTAAAGTTAACCTTTGGAAAACTCAGCTTCCCGATCTGGATATTAAAATTACCGAATTTGTAGCTGGTAAGTGGATCAAAGAATATGGTTATGAAAGAAAGTATAAACACACTGGCTTCAAGGCCTTCCTCTGGTCATTACCCTGGTTGATTTATGGCCGGGCCTTGTATGTACTTCGTGATTTCATTGACCTTTTCCCTTTCGATACCAAGATAGCCATCAAAAACAGGGGGCCGGTGCTCGCCCGTACTTTCGTTAAGCTTAGGAATCCTGATACCTGATCCTATGTCCCAGCGTAGCCTCTTCAGGGATATCAGCGGGGTATTCGGGAGCAACCTCCTGGCGCTGCTAAATGCCTTTATGGTGGATATTGTCCTTTCCAGGCAATTAGGCCCTGAAGGGAGAGGTTTATATGCTGCCATCCTGGTTGTACCGCTTATTATGGTGAGTTTCGCCCTCATCGGGATAAGAAGGTCAGCAGTTTACCACTTAGGGAAAAAGACTTTTGATGATAATCGCACAGTTTCTGGTGTGCTCAGCCTCCTTCTTATCACCAGTGTAATCGCAATCCTCTTCAGTGGAATTGCCTTCCTTTGGCTGAAACCGCAGGGAATGACACTATGGATGGGCTTGATTACGCTGTTGTCGGTCCCGGTAAAGCTAATACTGGTTTATACCGGGGGAATCTACATTGGGAAAGAGGATTTCAAACGGTCAAACCTGCAGGTATGGCTTCCTCATTTTTTCAACCTGCTGGGCATACTATTATTCGTGTACTTTATACGTTGGGAGGTAACAGGTGCTTTGCTGGCCCTTTTTATTTCCAACCTGGTGGTTGCTTTAATTTCACTCAGTTATATCCTGAAGAAATTCAGGGTAAGGCTTTACTACGATAAAGTGGTCATTAAAAGCCTTGCAGGAATGGGCATTGTATATGCTCTTGCCGTTGTTGTAATGCAGTTGAATTATAGGGTGGATCTGATTCTGCTCCAGCAATTATCCACGATCAAGGAAGTAGGGTACTATTCATTGGGTGTAGCGATTAGCGATAAACTATGGCAACTTCCCAATGCCATTGGACTGGTGGTGATGAGCAGAAGCGCCAATGCCACGGATGAAACAGCTTTAAACCGTGATGTGGCAAGCCTTTTGCGACAATCATTCCTTTTAGTGTTATTTGTTGCTGTTCTGTTATGGCTTATCATACCCTGGTTGTTGCCCCTCCTTTTTGGCGAACAATTTGGTCCCAGCATAGCCATTGTCAGGTGGATGTTGCCCGGGATACTCATGTTTGTGGTTGTGAGGATCCTTATGGGCCGTTTTGCAGGGCAGGGCCAGCCACTTATGCTGATCATGGTGTTTGTACCAGCATTATTGATCAATGTCCTTCTTAATTTCCTGTGGATACCCGATTACGGGGGAATTGGTGCTGCCTGGGCAAGTAATGTGAGCTATTCCATTGGAGCTGTTGTACTTCTGATGGTCTTCTCCTTAAAAATGAAAATCCCGCTTAAGGAAATTCTATTATTCCAGGCTAAGGATTTTAAGGTAATTCAAACCATCTGGAAGAAAATTAGCAGATCATGACGCAAGCGGAACTGGATAGAATTATTCAAACGCCCATGTTTTTTATCGTTGGGCGGCCCCGGACAGGATCTACCCTGCTGAGAACGCTTTTTGATGCTCATCCCAATGTAACAATCCCGCAGGAATGGCCGATGATTCTTGCTTTATACAAAAGGTTCGGACATGTAACAACCTGGAATCGTGAATTATTACTTGAGTTTTATGAGGCTTTATTCCAGAAATTGAGGATTCCTTATTGGGAAATAACCAATTGGCCTGATTTGAATAAAGAGAAACTGAAAAGCAGTATTTTGAGTTGTGAAGGAAAGCATTCATTTGAAACTCTTGTCAAGGTTGTTTATAGCCAATATTCATCCTATTTCTTAAAGGAAAACATTCTACTTATCGGGGATAAGAATCCGGTGTATTCCAATCAAACGGAATTGCTTACGCAGATATTCCCAAATGCTAAATTTATTCACCTTACCCGGGATTACAGGGATAACCTTGTTTCGATGCTGGATGTAGATTTTGAAATGCCGAATATCGCCTTACTGTCCTACCGATGGAAATATTCCTGGAAAGTCATTGAATCGGTTGCCGTTCAGCATCCCGGTAGGTTCTTCACAATCAGGTATGAAGACCTGGTGGACAATGCAGAAGGAAGGTTCAGGGAATTATGTGAGTTTCTAGGGATACCTTTCAATCAAACCATCTTCCATTTTCATGAAAAGCGGGAATTGATTGAAAAGACTTTTTCAAAGGAAATCATTGAAAGATACTTTAAGACTTTGTTTCAGCCTATTGATTCCAGCAGGGTTGGAGTGTACAGGAAGAAATTGTCGGTTTTGCAAATCAGGGTCGCTGACCTGGTGGTTGGATCTATAGCTGATGAAGCCGGCTATCCAAGGGAATATAAGCGTTTTAATATTGGGATTTTCTTATGGTCGTTCCCGGCAATCATCTATGCAAAGTGGCTTTATACCGTTGGCTGGATGGTTGGATTGCTGCCCTACAGGTTTATGATGTGGTTGCTGAATAAGCCTTCCCTGTTAGTGAAAATCTATACCCAATGGGTTAAAAGGTAACAACCCCCTTTTGATCAAAGGGAGGAATTATCTAAAATATTTTTTCCCTGGTCAGTTATTTCTGTATTGAAAAGGATACCCGCTTTTTCGAAATACTCTTCAATCTTAGCTGCCAGACCGGTTTCAAAATCAAAGGGTTCCAGTAACAGGTAGCCTTCCCGGTATTCATTATCCTGGAAAGCCCTGGCAGCACGACGGATATTCCTGCTCTTGGTCTCGAAGTTCTCCAGTGATAAATAATAGAGTTGGTTCTCTTCCTCTTCCTGGCCTTCGCAAATCTCGTAACCTATTTGTTGAGCATACCCAATAGCGGCAAAATTATCACGCATTACATGAATAAAGGAGGTTTTCCAGTCGAGGTAATAAAAGCCGATATCCAATAAAACCAATGATGCAAGGATAGGAAGGAAGGTTTGAATGTAATCCTTATCCCAAAAGAACAGTCCGGATTCACTGGTCCTGGCTTCCCAATCCATGTTCTTGTCGTTGATCAAAGCTACTTTCTTGCCCTCATATTCAACAATATAATAGTAATTATTAAAATTGTTGATGGAATGAAACCACTTCAGTTGCATTTCAGGGGTAATCTCTCCCTTGAATTGCATAACGCGCCTGATCTCTTCAGAATTTCTTTTCTGCCTGACCAGTTCAATATCCTCCAGCTGCAGCCGCCTTAATATAAGTCCATATTTGGTGACTATCATTTTAGGATTTTTTTAATGGAATAGGGTGGTTTCTTATTCTGAACCTTGTAAATCCTGGTAAGGTACTCCCCAATCATTCCAAGGCAAAGCATGATGATACTGGTTGAAAACAAAATAGCCACGATCAGGCTGGTGTATCCAAGGGGTACATCATGGATCAGCTTATTGATGATGAAACGTATGGCAAGGAAAAAACTTAAAACAGAAAGGATAAAACCTCCATAGGTCATGATCCTCAAAGGAACAGCCGTATAATAGATCACTATATTGAAAGAAAGTTTCATCAATTTCCAGGTAGAATAGCCTGAATGTTTTGCGGTTCGCTTTTGATGGTCAACCTGGACAAAGGCAATATTCCCTGTATACCAGAGTAATAACTCATCAATATACATGAAATCCTGGTTATGTTTGAGGATATTTTGCGCCAGCCCTTTCGTAAGTAGTCTGAAGGAAGAACCTTCCCCCGGGGATTGAAGCAAAACCCGTGAGGATTTCTTGATAAAGTAACTTCCAAAATTTCTGAAAACAGAGTGTTGTTTCTTGCCAAAATATCCATACACAAGATCGGCATCGGTTTTGGCAAAGGATTGAATCAGTTTGGGGATTTCTTCCGGAGGAATCTGTAAATCATCATCAATTGTAATGATCAAATCAGCATTGGAATGTTCAAAACCGCAAAAAACCGCATTATGCTGGCCAAAATTCCTTGAAAGTCGAATGGCGGTTACTTCAGCCGGAAACTGCTCCTTAAGTTTACTTAATTTTTCCCAGCTCTGATCTTTGCTGCAATCATCAACAAAAACCATTTCAAAGCTTTTTCCAAGATTATCGAACACAGCTTTGGTACGTGAAAAAAGCAAATCAAGCGTTTCCTGGCTGTTATAAACCGGCACAACTACGCTATAATCAGGAGTATTCAATGAGGTCAGGGATTTATTTGTGGATGTCAGGGATGCAATTCATGAAGCTCAATGATTAATCTGAGAATTTCTGTCCTGAAGACATCTTCTAATCAGCCAAATTTATCATTATTTCATAAGATGTTAGGAGTTGAGCCTGAATCTTAATGAAATTGGAAAGCAACTTTAGTCTGTATGCTGTTATGCCGGAGCCTTCGCTTAACACAGAATGTGATGATTACTAAAAGAAACTACTGCTGCCAGGATGAGGTGCAAATTATTTTTTATCCTCCCCCAAGTACCAGGTTTGTACCTGTAATCCATGAAGAAGCATCAGAAACAAGAAATAATACTGCATTGGCTACATCTCCGGGTTCACCAAATCCCAGGGGCATCATTTTTTCAAATTTTTCCAGTACCTCTTTGGAAATGGTTTCTGCCGCTCCATCAACCATTGGGGTTTTCACGAAAGAAGGTGAAATACAGTTGGAACGGATGCCTTTTGGTGCCAGTTCTACAGCCAGAACTTTTGAGTATGCCTCTAATGCAGCTTTAGTACTACTGTATAAAGCGCCGCCAAAATATGGGAAACGGGTTGCAGTGGAGGATAGAAATACCAGTGAGGATTTGTTTCTGATTTTCTTTTTCTTCAATAAACGGGCTGTCAATAGTACAACTGATGTATAATTGATGCCGAAGAAAGAGTCTATTTCCGCCTGGGTAATAAATTTTACAGGTAAATGGCCGGTTATTCCGGCAGAAAAAACTACTCCATCCAATTCAGGAAGCAAATCCACAAGAGATGCCAGTTGTTCAGGAATAACCAGGTCTGCCTCCAGCATCTGATGCCCTGAACCTTCAAGTAATTCAAACGTTTCCTGAAGTCGATCCTTGTTACGACCGGTGATAATTAGGGACCCACCATGCTGACTCATCCTGATTGCAGTTTCTTTCCCGATTCCGGAAGAAGCTCCCGTAACCAGGATCGATTTGCCGTGAAGGTCAAAGGGTGCAGTCATTTCCTAAAAATTAGATGAATGAAATCAATATTCAATAACATCAGGGCAAACGACATGGTCTAATTCCATAGCAACACTACCCCATGAGAGGCCAACTCCAAATCCACAGGTTAGAAGCCTGACCTTACTACTGCTGATCTGTTCCTTTAGTTCGGAAACAATGGTTAAAGGAATTGAAGCAGAACTGGTATTCCCGTACTTCCTAATGGTATAAGGGACTTTCTCTTTCTCAACTTTTAGCATTTTCCTGATGGTTTCATTCATCAGTAAATTTGCCTGGTGAAAGACAAAGAAGTCGAAATCTGCGGTTGTTCTGGAAGTCTCCTGTAAAAGTTTTTTCACATTTGGAGCCACTTCCCGAAGGGCAAAATTGAATACTTCAATCCCATTTAGGGCAATTTGAAGGCGATTCCGGTAGATTCCCGTTCCATATTTGACGACATCAAAGGATTTCTTGCTAATGAAATTTCTCATCCCACCATCCGGAATAATGATAGCATCAAATCCTGAGCCATCAGACTCCAGGTTGAAATGCATGGGGGGTGCTGATTCATCATATTCAAAAGCTGTTGCTGTAGCAGCATCTCCAAAGAGGGGATAAGTGCTTTTGTCCCTGTATGAGGCTGTTAAAGTAGAAATGTCTCCTACCAGCAGCAGGCCTTTTTTGATTTTTGTGGATTGCATCATGCTAACCATGGCTGATACCCCATAAACCCATCCGGAACATCCCAGGCCAATGTCATAGGCAACGCAGGAATGAGGCAAGCCCAATTTATCCTGTATAATACCAGATGTAGAAGGAATGATATAATCTCTTGATTGGCTGATAAATATCAATAACTGGATTTCCTGCTTATCCCAGCCTAATTCGGATATTAACTTTTCTGCTGATGCAATGCATAAATCTGAAGTGGCCGTACCTTCTTCAGCGACTCTCCGTTTTTCCACACCCACCGTCTTAACCAGCATCTCGCGATCTTTAACTGAAACCCACTTGTAGTCGAGGTTGGAAACTTCTTTCCGGGGGACTGCAGCCGATATACCAGCCATTCGAACATTCGGGATGGAAAAAAGAGCCATGATTTAAAGTTTTGATTTAACTATCTCATAGAGATCATTAATACTCTTTGATTTCTGAATATCTTCTGCATTTATGGTGGCACCATACTCTGTTTTTACCATGGCAATCAGGATAAGGGCATTAATGCTGTTCCAGTCAAAAACTTCACGGAAATGAGTTTCTGGCTGCAGTTTGCCAGCTTCCAGTTCTTCAAATTCAGTCTCAATGTTTTTGATAAATTCTTCAATCGTCATTTTAGCCAATTTAGGAGTGTTAACACTGTGCGCAAAAGTAAACAAATTTAATAGAAACGTTTTTGAAATGAAACATTTATAGACATATCAGTTAATTTGAATATGCACAAATAACTATCTTTAGTTCCTCTATTTAGCTGGATGTCTTCTCGAAAATATAAACTACTGTTAATCAATCCGATAAATCCTGAGAATAAAGGGTTTACTGTTAACCAGGGGCAGCGGTATCCTCCCCTTGGATTAGGTATTGTGGCCTCCCTGACCCCTGAAAACTGGGAGGTTCAGATCCGGGATGAAGTGTTTAACCCATTGGACCTGGAAAATGAATTTATAGAAGCTGACCTGGTGGGAATCGGGGCATTTACTTTTTCTGCCAAAAGGGCTTATGATATTGCATCATTCTACAAAGGGAAAGGAATTCCTACAGTGATGGGCGGTATCCATGCTTCCATGACACCTGGTGAAGCCAGACAATATGTTGATGTTGTAGTTATTGGTGAAGCTGAAGGTTGCTGGAAGGAGCTGATCCGCGATTTTGAGGAAGGGAAAATGAAAAGTCTGTATGAGGGAGGAATAACAGATCTCTCTTTGTCCCCCAGGCCACGTCATGATCTTTTTCACCCCGGATACTGGTTTTCCTCTATTCAAACTACAAGAGGCTGCCCGATGAATTGTACCTTTTGTTCAGTTACTGCATTCAATGGCAAAAAGCATCGTTTAAGGCCGGTTAGCGAAGTGTTGGATGAAATTGCCAGTATTAAAAAGAAAATGATCTTTTTTGTTGACGATAATATTATTGGTTATGGGAAAGAGGCCAGGGAACATGCACTGGCTATTTTCAGAGGGATGAAGGAACGTAAGCTGGATAAGGTCTGGTTCTCACAGGCTTCATTGAATTTTGCAGACGATCCTGAGGTTCTTAAAGCTGCCAGCGACGCGGGATGCAGAATGATTTTACTTGGTATTGAGTCAGAAAAAGCTGAACAGTTAAAACTGGCTAACAAAGGATTGAACCTGAAGCGGTTGGATACCTATGGGGAGGTGTTCCGTAAAATTCATAAACACAGCATTTCTGTCCTGGGAACTTTTATCCTGGGCCTTGAAGGAGATAACCAACAAAGCCTTCTCGACAGGGCTAAATATATGATCGATTCAAGTGTAGATGCATACCAGGTCTCCGTACTGACTCCCTTGCCGGGAACGCAGCTTTATAATGATTTCCTTGAACATGGCCGACTGATAAAGACCAATTATCCTGATGACTGGAATCAATACCAATTCACTTCTGTCGTTTACCACCCTGCTTCCATGAGCCATGATGAACTTCATGAAACCACGCATCGCATCTGGCATGATAACTACAATCTGAAGATAATCAGGAAGAAAGCTTTCAAAACTTTCTGGCAGCAAAGACGATGGAATATCTTCCTCTGGTTCACCCGTGGTTTTCAAGCTACTATGTTTGCTTATTATACGAATTGGCACTTCATGAATGCCACTTTAGGAAAGAAAGAAAAGAAGTAAAACAGATCATTAGAAAAAGTGCAGGATTGAAATTAATTTCGCAGGAAAATTTTGTAATTGAATGAAGGATAGGATCATTTACCTTGATAATATCAGGATCTTCCTGATATCCTATGTGATAGCCGGGCATGTTTCGGTGGCTTATGGCGCCATTGGAGGGGGAAACTGGTATTATATTGAACCGGTTAATGATATGATGACTAAAGCAGTCCTCTATCTTTTCGATATGCTGGCCTATTCATTCCTGATGGCAATGTTCATCTTTATTGCAGGCTATTTTACCCCGGCTTCTTTCAACAAAAAAGGAATATTCCGGTTTCTGAAAGAGCGGGGGATGAGACTTTTGCTTCCATTAATCCTCTATTATTTCCTCATCGGACCAGTGGTTAAATTTATCAGTCTGAAAGCGAAAGGTGAACCAGCCGGGTTCATTGAATTTTTAACAGGTATGTATGAGTCAGGAACTTATGGATACATGGGAGTCATGTGGTTTGTAGCATTGATATTATTCTTCTCATTTGCCTATGCAGCCTACAGACTTGTCTTTCCTGCGGGATTCCGAAAGTTTGAATCACTTTCATTCCCATCGAACCGATCCATCCTGCTTTTCGTTATTGCCTTAGGTCTTTTAAGCTTTCTGGCACGTATTTTACTTCCAATGGGAGGTGGTTATCTGGCAGCCCGTCCGCTCGCATCCATGGTACTCTTTGCTACTTCATTTTTCCTGGGGACTGTTGCATGGCAATATGAATGGCTTGATAAGCTTGGAAGTAAGCAAGCACGGCAGTGGTTTATCACCGCTTTGATATTTATGATTGCCCCCTTGATTATTTTCCTTGTTCTCAGAAAGAATGTAAGTTTTGCTACCATTAAAGGGGCGGGCTCCCTTGGATCCTTATTGTATAGCTTTTGGGAAGTAATTAAATGCGTGGGAACAGGCATGATGGCCATTGTGGTTTTCAGGGAATATCTGAATAAACAGGGGAGGATAACTGCAGCTATGGGACGGTCAGCATTTGCTGCCTATGTAATCCATCCACTGGTTTGTGTAATACTGATGTATGCCATGTCTGGAATAAGCCTGCATCCATTGATTAAATTTGGCATTGTAGCCCCGGCCTCATTGGTATTTACTTTCTCTGTTTCCTGGCTGATGCTCAGAGTGCCAGGACTGAAACACATTTTTTGAAATCTTAATTAGTGTTATGTTCAGGTTAATTTGCCACAAACATGCAGTGAAATAACCAGAATTATAGAGGTTTTGAACTTTACCCCGAAGGGGAGCCTTTGGCTCATTTTACATTTTTATATTTAACATAACATAAGTTGAATCTTTTCTTAAACCTGTACTTCCTTCCACCGCCCTCTTTTGAAGAAATACAAAGCCATAAGGGCTATTAGTGATTCCGCCACCGGAATAGCAATAAATGCACCTGTTGATTTCAGGTTCATGACAACAGCAAGAAAATAGGCTAAAGGAATCTGGAAAAACCAGAATCCAACCAGGTTAATAATGGTGGGTGTCCGGGTATCACCTGCTCCATTGAGTGCCTGGGTCATCACCATTCCAATGCCATAAAATATAAAACCTGTCCCCATAATTCTCAGGGACTGAACACCATATGCAATTACGTCTTCATCATTAGAAAAGAATTTAATGATCGGTTCGGCAAAGACCAGGAAAAGGATCATCACAAAACCCATGAATATTGCATTGTATTTGGCAGTTATTAAAGCACTTTTCTCTGCTCTATCGATTTGTTTAGCACCAAGATTCTGGCCAACCAAAGTAGCAGCAGCATTGCTAAGGCCCCAGGCTGGCAGTATAAAGAATACCACATTCCTGATCGCTATCTGATAGCCCGCAGAAGCAGTAGTTCCGCCTGTTTCAGCTACCAGTCGGGCTAAAATGATCCAACTGCCACTGGCAATGATGAATTGCAGTGTCGCCGGCCATCCAATGTTTACAATGGTGCGTATAATCGGGATATCAATCCTGAAATGACTTCGTTTGAATCTTAGGCTTCCTTTTCCCTTAAAGAGGTGATAGCACTGGTAGAGTACACCTGAACTGCGCCCGGTAAGGGTTGCAATAGCTGCTCCCTTTAGCCCGAAGAAATGAATCAGGATGGGGCATAGGATGATATTAATCAGACTGGCAATCCACAGGCTTTTCATAGCCATTGCAGCATCACCGGCCCCCCTGAATAATCCCATTGATAAGGAAAAGTAACATAATTGCACCACTACCCGCAAACATGATCCTGGTAAAGATGGCACCTTCAGCAACCACCTCCTGACTTGCACCCATCAATCGAAGTATATCGGCTGCATAATAAGCCCCGACAATACTTATTATTACAGTCCCTAAAATGGAAACAATCAACGATTGGGCCCCTGCATGTGCTGCAGCATCCGGATTTTTCTCGCCAATTCTCCTGGCAACAACGGCAGTGGCAGCTGTACTGATACCTATTGCAATCGAATAAACGATGCTTATCACCGATTCTGTGAGTCCCACGGTTGCAATGGCATTCTCCCCCAACTTACCGACAAAGAACATATCAACCAAAGCAAATACGCTTTCAAGGCTTAGTTCAAGAATCATAGGTATGGCAAGCAGAAAGACAGCTTTTCGGATATTTCCCTGTGTATAATCATGCTCTTCACCTTGCAGTGATTGTTTTATAATCCTTACGATTTCCGAGAACCTGGATTGTATGAGCATAAGAAAAGAGAAATAAGTATAAAGCTAAAAGGACAGAAATTGTTTAAATCAGTTTCGGAATATTAGTTTCCATTCCTATGAATATATATTTCACTTTGAAAACATTTCTTCAGAAGGATTAATGGATTTTATAGGCCTTTTCTATTATTTCTGAATAATGTTCAAAAAGCACTTTACGGTTTAAATTTCCATCATTTTTCAAAAATCCTTTTTCAGCAGACCACACATCATTACAAATGATTATCCTTTGTATCTGATCCTGGTTTCGGTTTTCTGAATTATACTGTTTCATAGCTTCAATGATATCCTTGTACAAAAAGGCCAGCTCAGGGTCCAGTTCATGTCGCAGATGCAAAATAACAGGCCCGGATGGTTCTTTTGACATATGTTTCTGGCTTGAAGAGCAAATAGCAATCATTTCATCCCGGTTCAGTCCAAATATCCATACCTGCCTGAATACCGGATTGACAATTAAACGCGCTTCTATTTTTTCAGGATTCACATAAATTCCGGAAGTGAGTTTAAAGATTGTTTTCCTGATCCCTGTCAGCCGAATAAATCCCTGGTCATCAATAATGCCTAAATCACCAGTATGTAACCATCCTTCATTGTCGATGGGCGACTGGGTCCTGTTCAGATAACCTGTCATTATGCCATCACTTTTTACAAGTACTTCTCCCTGAGGACTGATCTTCACCTGCACATTAGGCATGGGTTTACCAACAGTATAACTGCTGAAATGAGCCTGGTGATTGTATGAAATCAAAGGCCCTGCTTCTGTAATCCCATACCCTTCATAAACTGGTATTCCTGCAGCAAAGGAAAGATTTAACCAATGAGGACTAAGGGCGGCTCCTCCACATAAAATGAATTGCAACCGGTTGCCAAACTCCAGCCGCCACTTTGGAAAGATGAACCATTTCAAAAGCAGAAAAGGAAGCAACGCTTTTAGCGGGGGGCGTTTTCCAGGCTCAAGGTTGCGGGCGGTTTTTAAACCTTTTTTGATGATGCTTTTAGGTAAGCCTTTAGAGTGAAGAGTATGTTGTTCAAAAGTGGCAAACAGTCTGCTAAGCAATAATGGAACCATCACCAATGCTTCCGGTTTCAATGCCTTGAAATCCTTTATCATGCCCGGAATTTTCTCTATATACCATATGGATATACCAAAATACTGCTGGCAATAATTGATGGTTCGCTCAAAACTATGGGCCAGGGGCAGTAGGCTGACTACTGTTTTGATATGGGGAAAATGGGAAAGCAACGAATATGAAAGGATATTCGAAACCTGGTTTTTATGGCTGAGGACTACCCCTTTAATCTCTGTTGTTGAGCCGGAAATATAGATAACAGATGCAGGATCAGAAGGTTTCACAGCTTCTTTGTAGCTCTCAAGGTCATGGTTGCCTGATTGTTTTTCACCATCACGCAGAAGCTGCTGAAATGTGGTAGTTTCATCAGTGGGATCAAGTGAGATGAAATGTTGTAAGGCGGGTAAGGTTTTTTGGAGGGTAAGAAGTTCTGGCAACAGTTTCTTGCCTGAATAAAATACCAACTTGCATTTAGTTTCAGCCAGGATGGATTGCAGCCTGTCACCACTAATCCCCGGAACCAGCGGAACATGAATAGCGCCAATCTGGAGAATTCCCATATCAGCTATATTCATTTCCGGTCGGTTGGGTGTTAATGAAACCAGGTGATCCCCTGGCTTTATACCAAGCACCAGGAGAGCAGTACTCATCTGATCCGACATTCTGATATAGGCTTCAGTCGAAAGAGTTACCTCTCCATTGGCCCTGCAATAACCAAACAGAACAGCCTTGTTATGGTGCTTCTTCAGGTGCGGCAATAAGTCAAACACCCTGCTGATAGATTCTATCGGGTTATCGTTGCTCATCTGCCTTTGGATCTGATGGTGGCTGGCTATTGATCAGTATTTCCTTGTAATAAGCTGATTTCTCAGGATCCCGCAACTGGTAGTATTTATACAGCACAGATGCAATTCGCCTGTCACCGGGTTGAATCATGTCAATTTGTTCAAGCCAGGGTACGGCACTCGCAGTATCCTTGTGCTGCATATGATATGATATAATATTCAGGTAAGGTAATTTCATTTTCGGGCGAATCTTGATGATCTGCTGATTCACATAAATGGCTGAATCCACTTTGTCAACTTTACTGTAACAAGCCCCGAGATTGGAGAGTGATTTAATATCCGTAGTATCTAACTGAGATGCTTTGAGATAGCAAGGTATTGCTTCAGTGTATTGTCCTAACTGTTGCAGAGAATATCCCATGTTGAACCATGCTGGGGCATAAGTAGGTTTTGCTTTAGCAGCCTGACGGAAATATTCCAGGGCCTTAGCATAATCTTTTTGCATCATACTGCTCAACTCTCCCAGGGTATTCCAGGCTTCGAAATATCCCGGGTAGATAGCAACTGTTTTTTCAAGAAGGGCCCGGATTTCCTGGATCTCAGCTTCATAACCCCCTGATTCCCCCGAATTTTTAATCCGTTCAATCATTGCACTCTTTAAGGCATTAGCGTAGATATAATGAGCTTTTGCCGATTGATCCAGGTATTTCAAATCATGGGAAAAGAGACTTATTTCTGATTCCCAGTCTTTATTCCTGTCAATGGTTTTTGCTGTTGCCGGGATGAGGAGAATGATGATAATTCCCATCACTTTCCACCGGGTATTCATTGGCATTTCAGCGGTTGTGGATTGTTTGAACAGCTTAAACACAAACCAGCCGACTGCAATACAAAAACTCAGGGAAGCGATATACAGAAATCGCTCAGCAACTATACCCGTGGGCTGCTTGACGATATTTGCATACATTGAAATTGCCACCAGGTAAAACAGTATCGCAAAAGAAAGAATATGCTTCTCTTTTAATTTCCAGATCGCGAAAGCAAATAATGCAATATGCAGGACAGCTGAAAATATGACCCATGGATCTGAAAAACTCACGATAGGAATCATGTTGTAACCATAGTAAAATACAAGGGGATGCGGATAGACCAGCATCTTCAGATAAAAAAGCATTACGGAAAAACCCGTTGAAATCTTGAGCATGAAATTATCTTCAAATAGAAGAGGATTCTCAATAAATAATACAGGCCTGTTAACAAAAGGCATCGAGTATTTTACAATCTGAAGGGATATGTAAAATATGGCTAGTAAGGAAACCGTTGTCCAAACAATATTTCTGGGCTTTGCGTCAGTGAAGAAATAGAGGATCAAAGGAATTGCAACGATAAATGGCAGCGTTCCAGGCTTGGAGATAAGGCTGAGTAAGAATGCAAAGGCACCGGCAGGAACATACCAGGCCGAGCCTTTACGCACATAATCCAGGAAGAAAAGAATAGATAGTATGCCAAAGATGAAACTCAGTATTTCTTCCCTGTTTTTAAGACTGGCCACAACCTCAGTATGCAGAGGATGAGCCGCCCATAATAAGCTGATAATAAATGGAAACCAGGGATTATGCTTAGGAAGAAGTCGACGCAATAAGATGAACAGGAGTAAAATATTTATTCCATATAAAATTATATTAATCAGGTGACTTGGCCCCGGATTATCTCCAAATATCTCATGCTCAACTGCAAACATGGCTTTTGCAACCGGACGGTAACCAAAATTCATGCTTCCGCCTTCTTCAGCATTGATATTGATATACAGCGAAGTAAATATCTTTGGAATGGCTTTAATCCCTTGCTTTACAACAGGGTTATTGTAAGTAACATACAGATCGTCCAAAGAATACCCGTTTTTCAGGGTGTTTCCATATAGGACAAATGCAAAAGCAAACAAGATGATCTTGAACCAAAGGTCAATGGGCCGTTTATCGCTTAGAACAGTTTCAGGAGAAGGAATAGCGGGTGAACTGCCTGGTTTCTTATTAGCCATTTCTGGTAGTATTGATCATGCAAAATAAGATAATCCCCGGCAGCAATCAAAATCAATTCAGTAAAGCGTCTCTAAAGCTTTGATTCCCTGGCCACTTTGATGAATATAGACAAGGGCTCTTGAATAAAGCGATAAATGCTGAAATTCAGAACAGAACCTGGATTTATTTGACCCGTCTCTCTTTGAATTCTCCCTGAAGGTAGCGCTGAATAAGCTTATAACGTTGAATTTTCCCACTGGAGGTCTTTGGTATTTCATTAGACCGAATGAGCACCATTTCGTCGAGGTGGATCCCCAACTTCTTTCTTAAAAGCGACCTTAGTGAGGAAAGAGTCTCAATAGCCTTGGCTTCAGGCGTTCCTGCTATGAATCCCAGGACTTTCTCCTTGGATGTTTTTGGGTCGGTGATGCCACCAAATATTATTTTTCCGTAACTGATTCCTTCAATGGAACATGCAAGGTTTTCGAGATCATGGGCAAAATAATTCCTGCCATTCATAAATATTATATCCTTGTGTCTTCCACTGATATAAAGCGTTTTTTCAAAATAGAACCCAATATCGCCTGTTCTTAACCATTCTCCACAAAATGCTTTTTCTGTAGCTTCAGAATTGGCATAATAACCCCTGGTCAATGCAGGCCCCCCAACTTGAATATGTCCAACCATGCTTTCAGGAAGTAACTGATCAGAATCATCAACTATCCGAACTTCAACCTGATCCAGTGGTATACCAACAGAAGCAATACTTCTGGAAGGCTTATGGGTTGGTATTTTGGCCAACAGTTTTAGCTACTTTGTTTAGGTCAAGTTCTTCAATATCAAAATTATGAACCACTGTTGACTCCATTATTGGAGAAAAGGAAATTGCTAAAGTTGCTTCTGCCATTCCATAAACCGGCATCATTGCCTCTTCAGGGAATCCAAACTTTTTTAAGGATTCAACAAATTCATCCATGATTTTCACAGAGATGGGTTCTGCCCCATTAAGCAATGCACGCAGGGATGAGAAATCCCAATCCGGAATTCGGTTCTTCCTTTTCAGATGCCTGAGGACCAGTGCCTGGCCAAAATTTGGGCAACCTGTAACCCTGATTCTTTTATTACTGATCAAATCAAGCCATAAGGATGGATTCTTGATAAAATCAATTGTTTCAATATGAAATTGATTATGAGTATAATAAATGGGGGTAAGATGATAGCCTATTAGGCCCATATCATGATAAAGAGGCATCCAGTTTCCTGTATTCTCATCATGTGAAAATTGAAGCCCCAGCGTAATGGAATTCATATTATACATAAGATTCTTATGTGTTAATTTGATCCCTTTGGGTTCACCTGTACTTCCTGAGGAAAATTGAATGAATGCTGTATCATCAGACGATAATTGAACAGGCTCAAATTTCCCGTTTAAGTCTATGTCGCTGTAATATTTAATGCATCGGTGAAGATCATTGTTTTCATCTGAAATAGCCTTACTCAGAATAATCACAGGCTGGTTTAATAGACGAAATACATTGAGAAGCTTGATGGCTGCCTGGCTTTGATCGGCAAAGGAAATGGGAGGCTGAAGGACAGTCGGAATGATACCTGCCAGGAAACTTCCCCATAAACTAATGATGGTTTCCTGGTTAAATTCTGTAGCCAGGATAATTGTTTCACCTGGTTTTATTCCAATAGACTTTAATCCGGCTGCAAATAATTCCGCCTTTGATAATAGTTCAGAGTAGCTATGAAAGACCATAGAACCATCATCTGACACATAGGAAATCCCTCTGCCAGGAAAATTATTTGCCGCATTACGCAGCATCTCCGGTAATGTCAAATTTAACATTTGAAATGTTGTGAATCTGCAAAGTTAGTATTTCTGAGCTTGATGCTGGTCTCAGAAACCAGATCATTCTTCATTAGCCCTAAAGGGATTGTGCTGGTTTCAGTGCCTCTATTTCCAGCGTCAGCTCAACAAATTGATATACACTTAACTGTTCAGCTCTTTTGGAACTATAGGGTCCCTGGTAATCAGCAAGGGGCTTCAATGCATTGTGAAGAGTCTTCCGCCTTTGATTGAAGGCAGTTTTTACAACCGTATGAAACAACTTTGGATTGCATCCCAAATCTATAACTTCATTACGTATCAGCCTCACCACGGCTGAAGTTACTTTTGGTGGCGGGACAAATACGGTGGGAGGGACGGTAAACAGATATTCTACCTTATACCAGGCCTGTAAAAGGACACTCAATATACCATAAGTTTTGCTACCTGGTCCGGCGGCTATCCTTTGAGCCACTTCCTGTTGCAACATCCCTACAATCTCTGAAACCCGATCTCTTTCATCTATGGCTTTAAAAAATATCTGGCTTGAAATGTTATATGGGAAATTTCCAATCAATGCAAAGGTTCCAGGGAACAATTTTTTAATATCCAATCGAAGAAAGTCTCCGGATATCAAGCCTGAACCTAATTCCGGGTAATGGCTTTCGAGATAACTAACAGATTCCCTGTCGAGTTCAATCACTTTAAAATCCTGGAAACCTTTCTTAAGCAGATATTTAGTGAGCATGCCTGTCCCTGGACCTACCTCCAGCAGCGATTGCACAGTGGGTGATAAACTATCTGCAATAGCGGAAGCTATATTTTCATCCTTGAGGAAATGTTGCCCCAGTTGTTTTTTCGCTCTAACTTCATACATAAAATATCTCCTTGACGATTAATTAACAGGGTCATTTCTTAGACTTCTAAACCTCTTCCTTGCTTCGACAACATAGAGGCTTCCGGGGTAATTAATCATCAGATCCTGAAATAGTTGTTGCGCTTTTGCGGGCTCATTTAAATGGGATTCATAGAGATCTGCAAGGTGAAAAGTGGCATCATCTCCCAAAAGATCAAATGGATAGTCCTTGATCAGTGATGCATATAAATTTGCTGCATCCATAAACTGACCTTTCTTTTCCATGATTTCAGCTTTCTTAAAGATCACATCATCCAGAATGGCATGACCGGGAAATAATACTGAGAGACTGTCCAAAACAGCAAGAGCTTCAGAATATTGGTTCCTGAAAACAAATAAATCGGCTTCCGCATACATGGATAAAGGAATGGTAATGCTATCCTCCCCGATATTATCGCTTATCATCAGGGATAACTCCATTGCATCATTGGCAATCAATTTCGAAGTGGCTGCTTTCAAAATATCCAATTGTGTCCTGGCCCAATCAAACTCACCTATATAGAAGGATAACCGGGCATTTCTCAACTTGGCTTCATGCCCAAGCGGCTCATTTTTGAATGCTTTTTCAACCTGTGAATAAAGAAGCGTTGCTTCCCATTGCTCACCTGAAAATAAGTAGATATCTGCCAGTTCAAGTTTACACTGGGCTTGCTCTTTTGCAAGGGAATTAGGGATGGCGATTGCTTCTTCCAGCAATTGGATAGCTCCAACTGCATTATCAAGATAAAAAGCCTGAAGATGTGCTAAGTTCCTGATTAAAGGAAGTGTCCTTGGTCCTTTCCCCAGTTCATTAAGAAGTTCTTCGTATCGAATCCCCAGAAGCGCAATTTTCTCTTTTTCAATCACATATTTATCCGTGTATTGGATAAATTCTGTATTTAGCAATTGAACCCGGCTTTCAATAACAAGCAAGGGATCTGCATTTTTTTTGATAATATAATTGTATGCTTCAATGGCAACTGCATAATCATTGTTGCTAACTGCCATTGCCGCCAGGTCAAATATCCTTTGCCCACTTTCAGCATATCGCCTGTCAAGCGCTCGTGCCTGTATGAAGGCAAGTGAAAAATCTTTTTGCTGAATGGAATACCATAACAACAACTCGGCATATATGATTTCATCAGGGAATTGTTGTGTCCTGGTTAACAATACCTTTCTGAAAGTATCATTTTTCTCATTATCGGTATCGTAACTTAACCAGGATTGCAGTCGGTTTTGAACCATTGAAAGTTGAGTGGGCTGAGATGTCAACAGGTTCAGGTATTCGTCGAGCAACAATTCAGAGTTCCCAAGACTTTCATACAAATAGGAAAGTTCAATAGCAAACAGGCTTGGGTCCTTGAATAATTCCCTGCCTCGCTTATAAGCCCTCACTGCATAATCTGTTTCCCTGCGGTTCATGAAGGCATTGGCAAGATTATAAACCTGCGATCTGTCTGCCGTAAGATCCTTCAGGCTTTCTTCATACACTTTTCTTCCTTTTTGGGTTTCACCTTCCATAATGTAAACATATCCCATATCGATCTGGAACCTTGGATCGTTTGGAAATGTACGGGCTTGTTTACGGATGATCTTTTCAGCTTTCTCAAAATCCTTCAGTTCAATGATACAGTTGATGTAATAGATATAGTTGAACTGTGAAGGATTTTTTTCAAAAAGTCCTTCAAATACCATCATTGCCTTATCATATTCCTTATTCTGATAATACTGAACGCCCAGTTGTTCCTCAGTCTGTTGAGCCATAGCCCTGCCAGGACCCAGCCAAAGAATCAGGATCGTAAAGAATGAAAGTATGTGAATGGCAGGTTTCAAGATTGTAAGTTTAATTAGTGTTTTGCATTGATCTTCAAAGCCTGCGAGACGATGATGATCAGCTGATCATATCAAATCCGGTATAAGGAACCAGAGCTTTAGGGATCCGGATACCTTCCGGGGTTTGATTATTTTCAAGTAAGGCAGCAACAATCCTTGGTAACGCAAGGGCGCTTCCATTTAGTGTATGTGCAAGGCGTGTTTTACCAGTTTCTTCTTTAAAGCGGAGTTTCATCCTGTTCGACTGGAAGGTTTCAAAATTGGAAACAGAGCTTACTTCAAGCCAACGTTTCTGAGCCGCAGAATAGACTTCAAAGTCATATGTCCAGGCAGAGGTGAAGCTCATATCACCACCACATAAACGAATGATGCGGAATGGAAGTTCAAGTTTGCGAACCAGGTTGGTTACATGCTCACGCATCTCTTCCAATGCATTATAGGAATCGTCCGGATGACGGAGTTGGACAATCTCGACCTTGTCAAATTGATGCAATCTGTTTAATCCACGGACATCTTTGCCATAAGAGCCTGCCTCCCTCCGGAAACATGAAGAATAGGCAACATTTTTAACAGGGAAGTCTTCTGATTTCAGGATTACATCTCTGTAGATATTGGTAACTGGAACTTCTGCAGTTGGGATTAGGTAAAAATTATCCAATCCTACAAAATACATCTGGCTGTCTTTATCGGGAAGCTGTCCGGTACCGTAACCTGAGGCTTCATTTACCATCAGGGGAGGTTGAATTTCAAGATAGCCGGCTTTCAGGGCTTCGTCAATAAAGAAATTAATTAATGCACGCTGTAAACGGGCACCTTTCCCTTTATAAACAGGGAAACCTGCACCTGTTAGTTTAACCCCCAATTCAAAATCAATGATGTCATATTTTTGAGTTAACTCCCAATGAGGAACAGCACCTTCATGGAGTTGAGGTATCTCTGCTTCCTGAAGAACAACAGGGTTGTCTTCGGCATGACGTCCAGGAGGAGTGGTTGGATGGGGGAGGTTTGGTAATGTGACTAATTGGTTATTTAATTCCTTCTGAATCTCTTCAAGTCGTTCAGCCAGATCTTTGGCTAAGACCTTCAATTCTGCAGAGCGATCTTTCAAAGCCTGTGCTTCTGATTGCTTTCCGGACTTGAATAAATTTCCTACTTCACGGGCAATCTGGTTCGATTCTGCAAGATTATCATCCAGCAGTTTTTGTGTTTCCCTGCGATTTTGATCCATTTCCAGGATACGTTGAACAGTTTCGGCAGCATTGAAATGTTTTACAGAAAGTCTTTCAACTACCAATTGTGGGTTTTCCCGGAGAAAATTCAGTTCTAACATGGTTTTTTAAAATTATGAATGGATCAATTAGTCACTTTTAAGCTAAACAGGTACAAAAATAAAAATCTCCTGATTACCTCATCAGGAGATTTTATTGGGGAATTATCTTTGACAGCTGAAATGCTGCAATAATTATTCAGCGCTGAGAGGATGAACCGAGACGTAGGACTTATCGTTTCTTCTTTTCCTGAATTCAACAACTCCGTCACATAAGGCAAAAATAGTATGATCCTTGCCCAGGCCAACATTCAGACCTACATTATGAACAGTTCCACGTTGCCTGAGAATGATGTTTCCAGCCTGAGCAAATTGTCCGCCATAAATCTTCACTCCAAGTCGTTTGCTATGGGATTCACGTCCGTTCGATGAACTACCGGCACCTTTTTTGTGAGCCATTTTATTCTTTTATTAAAAGTTGTACAAAATATTACAATTCTTTGCCACAGGAAAATGATCTCCTGTTAGGCAGTAATTCCTTCAATCTGAAGCTGAGTAAGATCCTGGCGATGCCCGGTCTCTTTCTGATACCCTTTACGGCGCTTCTTTTTGAAAATTTTCACTTTCTTTCCGCGTGGATGAGCCAAAATCGTAGCACTGACAACAGCTCCAGATACCAAAGGCGCTCCAACACTGATATTGCCGTTGTTGTCAACAAGCAATACTTCATTAAACTCTACTTTTGAACCTTCTTCACCTGTAAGGCGATTCACAAAGATTTTCTGGTCTTTTTCAACCTTGAATTGCTGTCCGGCGATATCAACTATTGCGTACATTTTCAAACAATTATGGTGTTCCTGATAAAATTGGAGTGCAAAAGTAGTAAAAATTATTTTATAACAAGCAGATACCTTTTAAAAAATTAATGATTTCTTTCAATTTCATCAAAATATTAGGTTTATTAGCCTGCCTGTTTCTTTTCTTCACAGGTCTATGATTCAATAGGATAGGGCTTCACCTTCAATAATATTGGTAAAACCCTATCCTCATTTTTAATGAATTCACTTTTATGTACTTCTAATCAGACTTAGGGTAACTTCTTTCTTATAAAGGAACTCGTATTCTGATACAACAGTTCAATGTCCAGGTTTGTAACAGTTCCGTCTCCATTCAAGTCCTCAGGGAAATAACCTGATACCTGGTTACTGGCTTTATTATCCACGGGTATCAGATCCTCTGCATCAATTAATCCGTCTTGATTTACATCTCCTGTGTATAGCGCGTATCTGCCATCTGTCAATGGTTTGAGGTTTGCAGAAAATGCTTTTGCCGGTGCATCAAAGGCATAATTGATCATCCCGCCCGCAAATGAAACAGGACTTGAAGAAGTCGTTTCAATACTGTTTCTATGCTTAATGGTTAAGTAATATGAGCCATTCAGGTAGGAAGGGACATTGATCGTGACAAGCCCGGTTGTCTTTAACTGGACATTGTAAGCGGTGTAATGAATAATTGAATAATCAAACGAATCATGTAATTCAATGGTGATTATGTCAGCGATTCCACTTCCCCATTGAGAAGTATTTCCATTCGAAGATTCTCGCATCAACCCGGATCCAAGGTATAATCCTTCAACAAATACTTCCAGATTTAAAGTGCTAGCTGAACCCTCAGTGATACTTCCATTAATAAAAGTGAAAGTTACCGGATCCTGGGTTGGATTAGCCAGTGACAATAAACAATCGTTTTCAATAAACTCAAGCAACGCTATTCCCTGTTCAAAATTCAACCGGAGGTCAAAAATTGCATCACCCTCCGGTATGCTTACACCAGAAGTTATTGGTGGATTAAGTACCCAGTCAATTGTCAGGATTCCACTGTTAAACTGACTGGTTAATGTTCCATTAGCTGCAAGAAGGGGATGTAATTCAAA
>JADJGZ010000030.1 GCA_016707785.1 Bacteroidales bacterium
AGAGATCAAACCATATTTAGCTTCTCATTTAACAAATAACAAGAAATTGAAAGGAGCCTACACTTCATTCCAGAAATTGGATAGCCTTGTGGTTGAAGAAGAAAGTGAAGAGACCGGACAAATTGAAAAAACCTTTAAGGATGAATTCTATTATTCAGGCACAGGCTTATTGAGCACCTATATTGAATATGAATGGGACATCACTGAAAGTCGGTGGGTAGAAAGCTATAAAGATGAATATGCATATGATGAATCAGAAAACTGTATCCAGGAGATTTATTCATATTGGAATGAAGAATCGGAAATATGGCAATTAAGTTCCAGGGAGGTTTATTCCTATTCACCATCCAACCAGGTTATTTTACTGATGTCCTATCAATGGGAAGAGTTTACAAATTCATGGAAACTGGATTATAAGGATGAATACACCTATCTGTCATCAGAACAGGTCTCTATCCGTTACAACTGGAATAGTACTATTTCAGACTGGGAAATGATCTTTAAAATGAAATATATGTTTAATGAGGATCAGAACCTGGTTGAAAGTACATCATATTATTGGGAACCCATTTCCGAAGTATGGGTCAACCTTAACCAGATACGATCATACCTATAATGATGATCAGAGGCCTGAAACAATTATCAGTCGGTTTTGGGATGCTGACCTGGAAGAATGGTACGAGAGTAATAAAGAATTGTTTTCATACAGTGTAAATGGTGATTTAATCCTTCATTCCTACTTCGATTGGGACTATTTTACTGAAGAATGGGCTCAAACATGGAAAGAAGACAACACTTATAATTCACAATATGGGTTTGCTGAATTAGTGGTACCTGAGTTGTTCGAACATAATGATGCATACTTCAACCATATGCTCACTCAACTATCAGCCCATGCCTATTATGAATTGACCTGGGAATATATTGGAAACATGAAACTCTACTATTCCGAAATCATTCTTTCAGGCTTTGCAGAACCTGAAAAGATGCCAGGTATGGCATTCCCTAATCCAAGTGCTCAAGCAAATGCTACTCTTGAAATTTTCGATATGAAAGGACAAGGCCTTTTCAGTAAGATAATAGAAAACAATTCAACGATTAGTTTGTCGGGTTTTACTGAAGGGATATACAATTACAGGCTGACAATTAATGACAAACTGATTACAACAGGAAAACTTGTGCTTCAGAAAGAATAATAAACTGATGATTTAAAGGCAATTCTCTTATGAAGAAAAATTATTCTCACCTATGGATTGCAATCATTGCCATATTAATGAATGTGGAATCCTTTCCCCAGCGTATACTGTTAAAACAGGATTGAATCTATCAAGCCAGCACTTCAAGGTATCTACCAGTCTTATATTGATGGCATTAAGTGGAAACCAGGATTTAATTTGGAAGTAACTACTGATATTCCGATAACCGAGGATCTTTCCGTTGAAACAGGGTTTGCCATTTCAACCAAGGGTTACAAACAATTTTAGAACAAGGCCCTGCATTGGATATGAGTGATTATAAACGAAATGTGAACTCGTACTACCTGGATCTGCCTCTTAATTTTAAAACGCTGATTGATCTGGGGTCAACAGGTATATATGGCACTCTAGGTCCTTATATGGGGTTCGGTTTATTTGGCAAAGAAAAATCAGAATACGATTTCAGAGGAACACCAAGATCTGACACCCGTGAGATTAACTGGGGATCAGATGCTGCAAATGATGATTATAAAAGGTTCGATTTTGGATTAAGTGCAGGTTTGGGAATGGAAATGAAAACATTTCAAATTGGAGTTTATTATAGCTATGGCCTTGCTAATATCTCATCGTATACCGGGGGAGGCAGGAATGTAAATAACAGGGGATTTTCTATTTCATTGGGTTACAGATTAGGAAAGAAATAAATGAATAGGGCAATTATTAATTAATATCATAATAAATATCAAGATCAGATTATAATATGTCTAAGCCCGTGATGTGCAGATTCCTTGTAATTCAAAGATAAAAACATATTATGTCTGAAAAATGCTCAAATAAAGAGACAAATATGGTAAGACCTTCCATTTTTTATTGTTGGTAATCACTCTTCTAAGCTATAACCTCAGTGGACAAAGCCAAAACAAAACAGTTCAGGAGATCGGAATCAATTTATTACAGATTCCTGCAACTACCCTCGAATTAAATTATCATTGGGATATTAAACCCAGGTATTCAGTAATAGTAAATGCTGGTTATACTCTAAACTATGTAAAATCCTTTGATTTAACCGGATTCTTGCTGTCACCTCACTTTAAGTGCGGAAACAATGGTTATTCATTGACGAATCAATCTGGTACATTTTTACAAACCGGGATTAGGTATAATCTCAGAAAAGTTCTCAATGATTACAACTATTTCTTTTTAGGCGGGTACCTCTCTCAATCACTTGTTCACGAAAAGACAGAATATGATGATCCGGAAGCATTTGATCCCCCGATAGCAAGTTTCGAGCATTTGATTTATATTATTGGCTTCTCAGGTGAACTTGGCTATAATTTCAATATATGTAAACTACTACAAACAGAGATTGCGGCCCGGATTTCTTTTCCATCAAAGAAATACAACGATTTGTACGGATATAGCCATTATATACCCGGTATGGGCTATATGGAAACCTGTGGAGGGGCTAAAATTTTTCCAATGATAGCTTTGAATCTAAAATATTATTTGAACAACCGATAAGAACCCTTTACACTTTTGCAGGTTTATCTACCTCATATTATTTACTGATTATCTTAATCTCGACTCTCCTGTTTATTGATCTGTCGGCTTCGGTAAACTCTGCAACTAATTTGTTATTAGCACCAAATCCTTTATAAGTCATCCTTGCAGGAGAGATGCCATACTCTATCAGATAATCATATACTACTTTGGCCCGATTCACTGACAGGTCACGGGTTTGGGTATCAGAATCAATACCGTCGAGTCCTGGTTCTTCACAGCAGATATAACCCTGGATTTCGATGACCAGAGTGGGATACTGTTTCATTGTCTTAAGCAACTTCTGAAGTGTTGGAATAGATCCAGGTAAAAGTTTATGTTTCCCACCCACAAAATTTATGTTTTCCAGCCGTAAAGCCGATCCAATATCTGCTTTATCGATTTTATAAACACTGTCATTTGCAGGTTTTGTTGCTGAAAGTTTTTTGACAGGAGTTGCATAAAGTTCAACACATCTGTTCAAAGCACGTGACTCATCAGTGGCATTCGTATTTAAAGGGGATCTTTTGCCCATAGCCTTAAAGCTGATAAGCGAATCAGTTATCTTTCCAGCTACCAGGTAATCTTTTACACTTTGTGCGCGCTGCATGGAAAGCTTATCATTATAGCTATGATCGCCAACCGAATCGCAATGCGAAATGATTCTGAATGCTTTGAATGCCGATGTTTGCAGCAGGCTGTCGATTTTTAGCATTATCGATGAAAATCGTTAATCGAAATCCAGTTTTACTTTCTGGAAATCTGAATTACACTAAAAGATATTTAATTTCTTTTTGGGCATAAAGGTTAATATGGTTAAAGTCCAAGGGCTGAAAGCCAAAAATAATAAAAACAGTTTTCATTAATAAAATCTAGATAGTACCATTTTCAATCATAAGGACGATACGTTCAATATCAGCATCTTCATGCAAAGGGTCATACTTAGTCTTGAGATTGTAACCGAAGACTTTCCCAATGCCCTGCCAGAAGAAGGCCATAAATCGCCCCCTGAACTCTTTGACGATATCATAAGAGCTGTTGGTGGTTTGACGGTCGATAAGTTTCAGTAGAATTTTTCCCTGGGTGAAAGTCAGTTCTTTGAGTTCAGCACCAAACTGAGCCTGTAATTCATCTTCAGCTTGTTTCATCATTTTTTTTACGCTCCTTCTCTGATTTACCGACTCAATTTTTTTATTGTATTCGTCGAATTTGATTCCTGCTAACCTGGCATAAGGATAAGCTACCTTGACATTTCTAACAAGGCGATCCCATTTGCGGGCTTCAGCGGAGTTTTTAAAGGATTTAGTACCCCAGACATAGACCTGATCGAGGTACATGATGGGAAGTGTATCTCCATCGACAATAATAGCGGAGCAATGATACCCCTGCTCATCGTGTGGGTTAATGATCTGGGAAAACAGCAGACCAGGGATAAAGATCAGTAAAGAAATAACCAGGGATCTCAAAGCAAAACTTTTTCTGCTCATTGGTCAAATATTGTGCCAATATAATAACAACAAAACGGGATGTTTTATTGGGTAGAGTGAAAAAAAGTTTGAAAATGAGTAACAGTAGAATGATCAGGCAACTTTCAGCCTGGCAACATTGGTTTTACCAAGTTTTTCAACAGCATAGCTCCGGGTAATCACCAGGTCAGCATGTTTTGTAGCCGATGGAATTTCGAACATGGCATCTGTAAGGATTGCTTCCAGGATAGAACGAAGCCCACGGGCGCCGGTTCTGAATTCAATAGCCTTGTCGACGATGAATTCATAGGCTTCATCACTGAAAATAAGCTTTACATCATCCATTTCAAATAAGCGGGTGAACTGTTTGATGAGCGCATTCTTAGGTTCTGTCAGGATCCTGATCAGCACTTCACGGCTTAACGGGTTCAGGTAGGTAACCACTGGAAAACGTCCAACCAGCTCAGGGATGAGACCATAACTCTTGAGATCCTGCGGGGCGACATACTGAAGCAGGTTATTTTTGTCCACCAGGTCTTTTTCCCGATCGAGGGAGTAGCCAATGACGGAGGTTTGCATACGGGCTGCAATTTTCTTGTCGATACCATCAAAAGCACCACCGGTAATAAACAGGATATTCTTGGTATTCACCTGTATCATTTTCTGTTCCGGGTGTTTCCTGCCTCCTTGTGGAGGGACATTCACTTCGGCGCCTTCAAGGAGTTTGAGTAATGCCTGCTGGACACCTTCCCCGGACACATCGCGTGTTATGGAAGGATTATCGCTTTTCCTGGAAATTTTATCAATTTCATCTATGAATACAATGCCTTTTTCTGCTGCTGCAACATTATAGTCTGCCGCCTGCAACAACCTGGTAAGAATGCTTTCAACATCTTCGCCAACATAACCGGCTTCAGTAAGTACCGTAGCATCAGCAATGCAGAAAGGAACATGCAGCATACGTGCAATTGTGCGGGCAAGGAGTGTTTTACCTGTTCCTGTTTCGCCTACGAGGATGATGTTGGATTTTTCTATCTCCACTTCATCCTTGCTCTTCACTGTAGCCTGATTGATACGTTTATAATGGTTATAAACCGCAACGGACAGGATTCTCTTGGCATCGTCCTGGCCTATAACGTAACCATCCAGGTAATTTTTAATTTCCTGGGGTTTAGGAGTTTCGAAGTGTTTTTGGTCACGCTGAACTGTATGAGTCAATTCCTCCTTCATGATCTCCCTGGCCTGGTCCACGCAATAGTCGCAGATATGGGCTTCAAGTCCGGCGATGAGGATATTGGTATCATGTTTCAGTCTACCACAAAATGAACAACGTTCTTCTTTCTTGGTCATAGGTCAGTAATTTTCATCTGTAGGTTCATTAATAATAAGCTCACCAGCAGATTTGTCATGTATGAGAACTCCAGGGTATGCTAAATTTACATAAAATTTCAATTCAAATCAATCCTGAATTGCATTACTTGTCAATAACAGGATTATTGTACTTCCCTGAAAAGCACTTCATCTATCATTCCGTATTCCTTAGCTTCTTCTGAAGTCATCCAGTAGTCGCGATCTCCGTCCTTTTCAATACGTTTAATGGATTGACCGGAATGAAGGGCAATGATTTCATAAAGTTCCTTCTTCAGTTTAAGGATTTCACGGGTTGTTATTTCAATATCTGAGGCTTGTCCTTCAGCACCCCCCATAGGTTGGTGTATCAGAATCCTTGAATGTTTCAGAGCGGTACGTTTTCCTTTCTGGCCTGCACATAATAGCACAGCTCCCATGCTGGCAGCCATACCTGTACAAATTGTAGCTACATCCGGTGCGATATACTGCATAGTATCATAAATCCCCAGCCCGGCATAAACCGAACCACCTGGGGTATTGAGATAAATCTGTATATCACGTTTTGAATCTACAGATTCAAGGAAAAGTAACTGGGCTTGTATAATATTGGCAACGTAGTCATCGATGGGTACACCAAGGAAAATGATACGGTCCATCATCAGTCGTGAGAATACATCCATTGTGGCAATATTCAGTTGCCTCTCTTCAATAATAGTTGGAGAGATATAGTTATTCTGAGCGGATGTATACCTGTTTAGTGTCATACTGCTGATACCTCTATGGCGTACAGCATATTTCCGGAATTCGTCCATTAGCTTAAAATATTTGATTTATAACCTTTACCAGGTTCTATAATCAAAACTGTTAATCGGTGTTATATCCTATTGATGCAACAATTAATAGCTAAAAGTTACAAAAGGTAACACCGATTATTCAGAATTGTATGAACCAATTTTTAGAGTTGAAACAATTCAGGATGCAAAAGGTTCTTAATGCCGTTCAGCATCCAGCTTAACAAAATCATCGTAGCTGATTTCCTTTTCGACGAGTTTGACCTTCGATTTGATCAAAGCTGCAATTTTTACTTCGAAAAGACTATCAATTATCCTTCTCACTTCATCATGCCTGGTTTCAAGGAATGAATCGGCAAGAGTATCAAGTCGTTTTTCAAGATCCTCAGTGAGAGGCATCGTCCTCCAACCCGGGAGATAGCGATCTTTCACAAAACCTTTGATCTGCTCATCTTCCACTTCTATATTATTCTCTTTGATAATCCTGTTTTCAATAAGCTGCCATTTCATTGATTTAGAATACTTATCGTAGTCTTTATCAATATCTTCCTGGGTAATTTTACCTTCGTTACTTTCAAGCAACCAACGTTTGAGAAAATCATCCGGCAGACTCATTGGAGCCATCTCCATCAGCTTATCCTGAACGATATGCATGAAATAATGGTCACTATCACCCACAAATGAGTTCTCTGATTCAGCACGAAGTTTATTCCTGAAATCTTCTTCAGAAGTGATTCCGGCATCAGGGAATACCTGTGCATAAAATGCATCAGTGAGTTCGGCAGGTATCATGGTACTGATTTCTCCGACTGTAAACCTGAAATCAGAATGAAGATTTTCTGCTTCTTCTTTCTGGATAGCAAGCATGGTTGCAATTTCGGTGGTATTTTCAAGAGCTTTTAGTGGATTGAATACTAATATGTCTCCGGTTTTTGCGCCGATAAATGCTTTTTTCGTTTCTTCATCCCTTATGGTATCAATCATCATCTTTGATGTGTGGAAGATACCATTCTCCAGTATATTTCCGGCCTCGTCCAATTGAACAAACTCGCCACTAAGTACATCTTTTTCACCGGCTACCTCAGCAGTACCCATGGAACCATAGCGCTGCCGCAAATCGGTGATATATTTATCGAGTAAATCGTCATTTACAATAATCTTGTGATAGTCGATACTGACTGTTTCGTCCAATACCAAATTAAATTCAGGAGCAAATGCCAGGTCGAAGTAGAAAGATATCTCTTTCCCATCCTGCCAGTCGAAAGTCTGGGTAAGTTCCATATTAGGCAAAGGCTGACCCAAAACATCCAGTTTTTCGTCAGCAATGTATTTTGACAGTGCATCGGATACCAGTTTATTCACTTCATCAGCAAATACAGCGCTACCGTACATCTTTTTAATCATTCCAAAAGGAACATGACCAGGCCTGAACCCAGGAACATTGGCTTTTCGTTGGTATTCCTTCAATACTTTATTCACACTTTCGTTATACTCTGCCGGGCTAACAGCAATCTTAACCGTACTAGTCAATTCTCCGGTACTTTCTTTTGTTATTTCCATTAATGCTTAAGTTTGATTTTCCTTAAAGAAACTATTAATTTTCAACAAGATAACTTACAAATTCATCTTGCAGAATGAAGGGTGCAAAGATATAATTAATTAAGCAATGAACAAGGGAAAAGGCTGGAAAACAGAAGGCTTGTTATTCTCAGTTTTAAAATCGCAGAGGGAACGACTATGTGCATTGAAACACTCTTCCGGTGATGAACCAGATCAGTTTAACTTTGTTTTATATAAAAGACTCAAGGATGTTCGCGACACAAAGAATTATCATTACCCTGCTATTTTTTATCCCTTTATTAGCCGGATGCAACCAAGTAGATAAGAAGATTATGACAAATGAACAAAGTATAACTGCAGAAGCAGGAAATGACACAGCTACTTTTGGGATGGGATGTTTCTGGTGTACAGAAGCTGTCTTCCAACAGTTAAAGGGAGTTGTTTCTGTAACGTCAGGCTACACAGGCGGGAATGTCAAAAATCCTGCATACAGGGAAGTCTGCACAGGCCTCACTGGTCATGCGGAGGTATCCCAGATTGTATATGATACCAACATCATTAGTTTCTCAGAGCTATTGGAAGTATTCTGGACGGCTCATGACCCCACCACTTTGAACAGGCAGGGTGCAGACCAGGGCACTCAGTACAGATCGGCTGTTTTTTATCACAATGAATCGCAGAAACAACTGGCTGAAACCTATAAAAAGAAGTTGAATGAGGAAAAGGCTTATCCTAACCCGGTGGTTACAGAGATTAGTCCGTTGACAATATTTTACAAAGCAGAAGATTACCACATGGATTATTACAATACCAATGGAAGTGCTCCCTATTGCAAATTTGTGATTGAACCAAAGGTGGAAAAAATCAGAAAAGTGTTTAAAGAGAAGACCCGGTAGAGGCACAAAATTTTCAAAACAAGATGCTTCTTTGTTTTTTCCTGGCTCAAACTAGAATTGAGGAGACCCTGGCATGAAGGTTTTCTATTTTGCAATAATCTCGAGGCTTGAAGAAATTTCAAATTCTTTCATGTCAGCTCCAATCCCTCTGACCAGGATCAGGTATTTGCCGGATGAAGCGGGTGCTTTTGTTCGGAGAATGGTTTCAATACCCTCATTATAAGATATCTGAGGTATCCATAGCAGCGTATTTCTAGAGTCAGGCAGATGCATATTTCGAGAAAGATCCAATTCCTTTTTACCCAATTCTGTGAAAAATTGGTAGTTGATAAATTTTCCATTGGGTGGTAATTTGATACCTGCGAAGTCATTCTTTTTTGATATAAATGAGATAATTCCTCCATAAATAATATCTCCCTTTATATAGATATCGTTTACCAGTTCCACCCTATCAATCACTGAAGGGGAAATTGCGAGCAGGCTTTCAATATCATCTACCATGACCCAGTCGATGAGCACCATAGGTTCATAAATGGACATCTCCGGCTTCGTGTTAATGAACCTGAAAACTTTTTTACCCTCAGACTTTCTCACATTCATCATCACCGGGATTTCCCTGAAATAATCCTCCACAGTGGGCAGTTCTATATAGGATTCCATGATCAGCTTTTCAGATTTAGAGCCATAGAAAGGAATACCTGCAAAACTATTTGTAACAGGGTTCATTGCAGTATCAGGATAATACTGATTAGAAATTTTATAATTTCGGATCAGGTTTAATGCCAGGACTGATTCGGCGCTATCAAGGCGAAGTTCTCCAACAGGCAACCTTCTTTTTCCAGGGCTAAAATCATTGTCAATAAAGATTTCCGGCTGTTTACCCTCCCTCTTTTCGGTACAAAGGAATAAATCTTTTAAGCCATAACGATCCGGTAAGGCAAAGCAGAAAAACCCCGATTCATCTGTTTTTCTTGCCATTACATCCTTCTCTCCAATGATGGTAGCACTTACCCTGATCCCCTGTATGGGTTGCTTAGTAAGCTTATCAATGATTACCCCGGAGATGGATACACCTCTTGTATCAGGTAGGAGGTTACGCACAGAATCTGTAAAATAGAGTTTTTGAATTACTTTATGCTGTGGCTGATAGGAGAATTCAGGCACAATGGAGAGATTAAGGAAGTCAGGTT
Organism: Bacteroidales bacterium; assembly: GCA_016707785.1. Taxonomy (NCBI): domain Bacteria; kingdom Pseudomonadati; phylum Bacteroidota; class Bacteroidia; order Bacteroidales; species Bacteroidales bacterium. Next base: position 9,989 of record JADJGZ010000030.1, read on the forward strand.
TAACCTTGCCAGTGAATGAAACCTTAATTCTGATTGAGTCGTCAGGTTGATAAACAGCGTGTTCTGTGCTGACTGAAACATATTGGGACTGTTCCTGAGGTAACTTCAACTTCGACAAGCTATCAGTCTGAGGGATATTTGCTTCAACTGTCAAAACATCAACAATCTCAGGATGAAGGATCTTTAATCGAATTCCCGGAAACACAGCAGATGTCCCGATTCTCATTCTCTTGGTATAGAAACTAAGCAGATAGTAGCCTGAAAATGTTTTTTCGGGAATTGTAAGGCTTCCAGTAACTCTTCCTTGTTTAACCGGGAACTTTCCTCCCACCATTTGAGCACCTTCAGCACTTAACAGTTCACAATACAACACTTTATCTGATTCATTATCTGAGCTCTTGACTGGTTGCTTTGAGATTGCCGTGAATTGAATTTTCTCTCCGGATATATAAAAAGTCCGGTCGGTCCAAACAGCCCAATCCTGCTCCCCTTCTTCAATCGATTGTGACATCAGCGAAAAAGCCGGGAATAATGTAAATATGAATAGGATGAAATTCCTTATTGTTTTATTTTCCATCGTCAATAGGGCCAAAATTCAGGTTTCTCCAGTCTGCCTCCCATGCGTCTGCAATCAACACACTCAAAACTCAGTATGCGAAGTGCTCCTTCTTCATTGTAATAATAATAAACCGGCTCTCCGAAAATCAATAATTCTGTCCAGCCTCTTATCGGCAGAGAGGATTCAATGCACTTATTACTGAATTCAAGATTAATTCCCGGAATATCCTTAAAAAAGAATCGTTTTCCTGATTCAGCGGCTGAATAGAAAAACCCTAATACTTCCATATCCGGATCTGTAACATTGTGAATATTCCCTTTGAGCAATACCGGTTGTTTATCGTACAATCCCCCTTGTCCGGAGCTATTGGATTTGAGCTTATCCCAGTAGTTGTAAGCTGATTCAGTCAGGGTGAATTGTTTCACCATCATGCTATACAGAATACCGAGTCTTGTAGTTGAATAGCCATTCACCATGTGAAGGGGTAATTGCTTATATTCATTTCTGACGAGATTTGTGGTAGAAAGTGTATAGATATCCTTCAGAGGTATAGTTGCCCAGCAGATATTTCGCGAATAATCCGGGGGATAGATCTTATGCCACTGTCCGTCATAATAATTTTCGGCAGGGCGGGCAGATTTGTATTCCCAGGTCTCAGTAATCTCCCATTTATAAAATCTGCTGTCATAGCCTTCACCTGACAAATCCAGATAAAACTGTGCGCCATATTTTTGAGCAAGGGATTCATCACCAGGAATTTCTTCAACAATATAATAGGCTGTATCCATGGGGGGGCCGTTCAGCATTTTGTCGAACTCAGAGACAATATGCATGCTATCAGGAGTATATAAATCCAGGCGATAAGAACGGCCAGTTACGACCTGCCCCTGTTCCAACCAAATCTTATAGGCCCCATCAGAAGTCTCATTCAGTGAAAAACTGCCACCTTCATCATCAATGATATTCACTTTACAGCCTGAAACCGGGATAAACTCAGATAATTCAACCGGAGAGGAGCGTGAAATGGTAATTTCTTGCCAGCCAGGCTGATTAGTGATACGACCGGAAACGACATACTTGTTTAATGCCTGACTATCAAGCTCAGGATAATACTGCTTTATACAGGATGATGCCACTGCTATCAGCAGGCAAAGTAAGAATCCTTTAACTAGCTGCATAATTACCGAGTTTAAACGACCAGGTTATTGTAAAAATGGGGATTCCAATTACTGAATACTGGTAACTTCTTATTTTACCATTTTCAGAAACAAAGTAGACAGAATATGGATTTTGCCTGCCAGTAAGGTTGTAAACACCAAGTATTAATGAATTATGTAAAGGCTTATGCCTCCGAAGGTTTCCTTCTATTGTCAATGCCACGTCCATTCTGAAATAATCAGGGATTCGGTAGGCATTTCTTTCTGAATACTCAACATATGGGATACCATTCTGGTAATAAACAGAGATAGGATATGTAACAGGTTTCCCGGTTTGATAACTGACAACAGTTGATGCAGTTACGCGACGATTAATATGATAGTTGATCACGGCATTAACTACATGTGGAATATCATAATTCGCAGGATAGGATAGACCATTATTAATTTTTTGCCAGACTTTTTCTCCATTTATCTGCACAACAGACCTTGAATAAGTATAAGAGAGCCAACCTTCTATCCGTCGTCCATTTCTCTTTACCAGGCATTCAAAGCCATAAGCATCTTGTTTTCCGGGGAGCAGCAAGGTTTCTGAGTGAGGATTATCCATGAAATCAGCACCATCAATAAATTCAGGATTATCAATGATCTTTTTATAATATGTTTCGAAGGCTGTTTCGATACCTATTTCCGGGAATACCCTGAATATTCCAGCTGAATATTGGTTGGACCTGGCTGGACGAATATGGTAATCCGCAAGTTTCCATTGAGCATTTGGAGATAAGGCTATCGTATTATTCAGAACAAAAATATTTTGGTGCAATTGGTTAAAGGATAATTTGATACTTCCGTTTTTGTCAGTCACAAAATTGAGTGCAGTCCGGATATCGGGCTGGAATTGTGAACTGATAATTTCCCTTTTGCCAAAAACCAGAGTATCCTGAATATACCTAATATCCATAGGGCTGCCCGGAGCATAAGTATACACATTTCCCGGGCCCAGGTTTGAATACTCTGCTAACCTGACTCCAGCTACAATATTCAACCAGGGAAAGATATCAAACTTATCAGAAAGGTATAAAGCCATTTCAAGGCCTTGTTCTTTACCAAATTCAATTGGTTCTCGAATTGATTCACTTCCATAGGGTGATAGCTTTCCTTTGTCCAGGGCAAGAAAATTACCAACAACGCCATATTCAACCGTATTTTTTGAACCCAGCACCCAAGAAAAATCGGCACTGAACTTGTAATCCATTAGGCTATAGGCATGGCTGAAGGCTTCGGTTTCCCATTGTTTTTCGGTAGTTGAGAAGGAATAACCTGATGCACTTAAGGTAAAAGAACCATAATGGTTTGCTGTAAAATTACTGACCAGGTTAAGTGAGAACCCGTTGTTAGCATATTCATATACATTTAGATCGGCCAGTTGAAACTTGTCCTGGCTATGATATCCAAAAACAGCCCAATGATTCTTTGCAAGGTCATAATTCCATGAGAAAGAGATGTCATTGAATCCTGCCTTGCTTTGATTGATGGTAGGGTCTTTAATCCTCTTCAGTAACCAGTCGGAGTATAGGCTACGGATGCTGAAAAGGAAGGAACTTGTGTCTTTTTTAAGTGGACCCTCAACGGAAAGATTGGCTGCAACAGGGCTCACACCACCATGGGCAGTGAAACGTTTCCTGTTTCCTTGTCTGGCGATAATATTGAAGACTGAACTTAATCGGCCTCCATATTTTACAGGAACATGGCCCTTATATATTGAAAAGTCCTTGATGATATCAGAATTGAACGAAGAAAAGAAGCCAAACATATGAGAAGGGTTGTAAATGGTAACTCCATTCAGATAGAAGGCATTCTGATCATAGTTTCCACCTCTTACATTAAGTCCGGAGGATCCCTCCCCCACTGTAACAATCCCTGGTAACATTTCCGAGACTTTCAGAATATCTCTTTCTCCCTAATAACATCGGGATTTCCCTGATGGATTTAGCGGCCAGTTTTTCGAGTCCGGGGTCTTTCCTTTGCATGCTCATTTGTTGATCCCCGAAAACTACTACCTCCTTCATTTGAATAACAGATCTTTCAAGTTCAACTGAAAATTCACCTGAAGAATGTACTTCCAGCAAATGTTTCTTTGATTGCATACCCATAAATGAAAATGAGGCATGATAAGTTCCTGGTTTAATAATCATAACAAGACTTCCATTCAAATCAGAAACAGATCCATTCTTAAGCTCTTCTATATACATTGTGGCTCCTATTACTGGTTCACCAGAAGAGCCATCAGTTATCCTTGCCTTAATGGTAACTAATTTCCCAGGTACAGCCTGACTTTTCTTTCCTATTTGCAATGTGCTGGTAAAATCAGCATTTCTTCCGATGAGATAACGTTCTTCTGACTGAGTTACCTTTTCGGCTCCGGCTTCCTTTTTACTCTTCCTGAATTCATTGAATGCATATTCCGGCAGACTCTCCGGCAAATACGATCCTTGTAACACCACATATCCATCATTCCACCTGGAAATTTTGAGTTCAGTACCTGCCAATGCTTTGCTGAGAGCAACTGATGGGAGTATTAAATCTTCATTCATAGTGATACGAAGGTCTTTGACCCAATCTTCCTTATAATATATATGCAGACCTGACTGTCGTTCAATAGAAAGGCTGAATTCTGCAAATGATGCGTCTTTACAATGAATTGAAACAAGGGTGTCCGGTCCTGAATAAACGACAAAAGGACCTAGTATCAGAAGTTGAATGAACAATACTATTTTCACAATTTCTTACTTTTAACAATTCCCATGATCAATTCTTCCATTTGTTGTTTACTAATATGTTTAAACCGGATATGCTTTGAATGAAGAAAATCCTGAATGAATGCCTTTGTTATTGGGTCAAAGGAAGAAAGAAATTGCTTTTTAGAGCTATATTCTATTATTTCCCCATTGATCTTAAGAAAAGAAGTCCTTGAGATTACAGAGAATGCCTGGTTGGAAGTAGCAGGCTCAATCTTAATTTGTTTCGTCCATGCATAAAGAACATGAAGCCAGTCTTCGCCCATGATCTCATAAAAAGAAGTAGTGTTTGAGTTTGATAAGGGAATAAATCTCCTGTTTCCGATTGTGAATCCATCAAGCCAGGCGTTTGAAACTTCAATGACACAAACAGCATTGAATTCATCGTAATATTTCATTAACAAAAGCTGGTTGTACACGTCAAAATTCAGAAGGACATTTCCATAAACCTTTCCTTTTATTACGATCTCACCTGGCACAAAATCAGGTTGCTCTATGAATTGGTGCCCCTTAATTCCGGCACCCGGGTAGAAGGAATACTTCTCTCCATTAAATACAACCGGGTCCAATCCATATTTATGATCTGAAAAACTCATTGTATCCTGAGAAAAGACTTCTGCAGAAAACAAAATAAAAAGAATGAAAAAACAACAACGCTTCATGCGCAAATACTTAAGCATCAGCTTCCAATTTTTCGTTCCTGCATTAGTAGCTGCCTTAACAAATATTGTCTGGCTGATTTATTACTGAGATCAAAGGTATAGAATCCTGAACCTCCACAACTGAGATTTATAATAGTTTTTCCATTTGCATCAACAATTGTTATATCGATATCGAATTTGGTATGGTTGGTACTCAAAATTGTTACAATTCCAGAACAGGGATTTGGATATAATACCATCTTACTTTGAATGTTATCGTCAATCCCAACAATGGATGGTAAATGTATCACAGTGAATTCAAAATGTGGAAGTCCATTTACATTCACCACATTATTGGCAACCCGGTGAATTGGGCAATTTTTCAAATCGCACAATTTCTATAATAACTTGTTACTCTATAAGTCAAGGACTAAGTTTGAGAAATCCTTTGAGATGGGCTGGATTGGCAAAAACTCCAATTTCTAAATTATGCTTATCTTTAGTAAGCGGTTGTTACTACTTCATGAAATAGTATTTTCTAAATTCATACAACAATGGAACAATATAATGTAGGTACAGGGAATGAAGCAATATCCCTAGCTGTTGATATCTCAACACTGGGTTTGGCAGCCTCAAGGGCAATTCTTGTTGATGTAGCTTCTTCAGCTCCGGGAACATCAGTAGCTTCTTCACATGATGCGTCCGGAGATATACCATCGGTTTTGATCGGTAAAGCGGCAGATATCAGGAATCGTAGGCTTACCATAGTTACGAAAGTCGATCTTATCGGTAAGGACTATGAAACCCGTAAAAAGGAATTTGAACAGATGACGGCAAAGTATGACCTTAAGTCTGGTTTAGGAGCAGAAGCGAGATTTACAAATCCCGAAAAGAAATCAGATGCAGAATTCCAGACAGGTTACTTATATATGCACATAGACTTAATTGCATGAAACCACAGGCTTTCACATACATTTTATTGCTGTTCTCCTTTTCAGGCATATGCCAGAATAGCACGATCACCCTTCAGGACCTGGCAGTTCCATCTTCACCGGCCTTTATCCTTTTGGATGCAGCGCCCTCCATGATACAAACTCCTTCAACACCAAAGGCTTTTGTACTAGGAATTGCCCAATCATTTCAACAGTCGAATGGAGCATTTCCACAAGAATATTCTGCAGAATTTGCCCCATACTGGATGATAAATCCAGGTGGCAAGAGCATCTATAAACTGGCTGGAATCCGTCAGAATGCGGAAGCCGGCAACATACATCCTCAGAAAGTATTCTCAGGATTACAATTTACCACCCTCTCAACGGGTTTTTTCAATAAAGATCTGATTGCAGATGAACTAGATTTTCAGACCAAGATATTCTCTCTTGGCGTCCGGACAAATATTCTAAAAATCCAAAGAGGAAATTATGCCGATAGCATGCAGTTACTGTTAAAACAATGGCATCGATTGGCGCAAAGTGAGATGGATGAAAACATTGATTTATTTACAGAGATATCGAGACATCCGGAGCGTACTGATGAGCTACAGCAACAGTTTGTTCCAACAAAAACAGCGGAAACAACACAGAAGATCAGCGACTTAATCAACCAGAAGCCACTTTTATCATGGGATTTTTCTGCTGCCTATGCCAGTTTCGGAATAGGAGATACCACCTGGATGACCGGAAGAATCGGTGTTTGGAGCAGTCTATCGTCTTATATCGCTCTAAATCAGCTTGGTAATGCTAAGGGAGTAAGCCACCTTAGCCTTCATGCCTCCCTGAGGTATCTTGATGACCATTATAGCCGGGCTGAAGATGGAAGTCTTGCGCGGCAGCAATCTTTGGATGCAGGAGGGAAAATTCTATTTGAAACAGATAAATTCTCGTTAGGATTTGAGTCTGTAAGACGTTTCAAAGGTGAGACACAGTCAGCACAGTTCAGAACCGTCGGATTGATAAGCTATCAAATTGGCCAAACAATGTTCCTGAATGCATCTTTTGGAAAGAATTTTGAGCTTCCAAATAAACTGATTGCCATTTTTGGAATAAATTGGGGTTTTGGTTCAGAAAAGGTAAATCTTCAATAACTTTATCAGTTGAAATTACTTTTTGTTTTTCTGAATCACTAAACCATAACCTTTCATGAAAAAGCAATCAGCCTTATTTTCTTATTCAGGAATCATACTTCTTGCTGTTATTTTGTTTTTATTGCCTTCCTGTTCCAATACCGAAAATGTAAGCGCCTGTCTGCATGGCCAAACTTATGGATTCTGGGGAGGTTTATTACATGGAATCATTGCTCCTGTAGACCTGATTATGATGTTATTCAGGGATGATATTTCTGTATATGCCCCAAATAATAATGGAGTCTGGTATGCCTTTGGTTTTGTATTAGGCAGTGGTGGCTGGGGATTTCTTGGAGGAAAAGGTGCCAGTAAAAAGAAAAGTTAATTGTAATATTTCTTGCTATTGAATAACCTCGCTGCAACCAGCGAAGCAACAAAGGCATTATTTCTATTCACCCCAAAAGAGGAGGACCTAATTCCATAAAAGATTAGAAAGTCCAGCACATAATAATTGACTTGAAGACTACACAGGCAGATTTCATCAGATAGGAAACTTGCTCAACAATTATAAATTTAAGCTTCGGGTATAGTCCTGCAATTGCTCGAATAGAAGAGGATCAATTTAAAAGAAACAGAAGGGTTAAAAAACAACCCTTGAATTGAAAAAAGTAAGAACAGTTTAGATATAGAATATTTAATTATAAACTATGTTGGCCGCCTGGCCAGCAATTTTAAAAACAATGTATCATGGATAAATTCCGGAACAAATACCGTATACAATCTACCCGTCTGCAGAATTGGGATTATGGTTCCAATGCGATGTATTATATTACCATATGCACACGTAAAAGGAAACACCATTTTGGCAGAATTGAAGGTGCTGTTATGAATTTATCAGAAATTGGAAAAATTTGTCAACAATTTTTGCACGACATTCCAATCCATTTTCCATATATAATATTAGATGAAATGGTCATTATGCCAAATCATATTCATGGTATTTTTATCATTGAAAATAATAATATCTCAAATTGTGATAAGATTGATGGAACCTTGGTTGGGAACGATTTTGCCGGGGACGAAATAACAGGAAACAATCCATTGGGGCATAAATCGATATGGAATGAAATGACCGAAAATGATCAATTTGGGAATGATTCATTCGGATTTAATTTGGTGGGGAATGATCCATTTGAAAATGATTCGGCGGAATATGACCCATTGGGGCATGATTCGGCGGAATATGACCCATTTGAATATAATTCGGCGGTAAATGGCCCATTTGTAGAGACGCCCAAATTGGGCGTCTCTACGGATGAAAATCCATCATCGAACCCAACAATTAATCCAAAACGCCGACAAACCATTAATGCATCACAAAAATGGAAATCCGGGACGATTGGGGTTGTATTAAACCAATTCAAACGTGCCGTTACCATCGATGCCAGGAAAATAAATACCGGTTTCGGATGGCAATCACGATATTATGACCACATTATCCGAAATGATGCCGATTATTGGCGAATCAAAAATTACATTATCAATAATCCTAAAAATTGGAATGAAGATGAATTTAACAAAACCTGATGGATACATGATTTATTTCGTCAATGAATAACGATCATGCATAATTGGAAATGTAGAGACGCCCAATTTGGGCGTCTCAAACGAACATATTTCGGTGGGGAATGACCCGTTCGGGTATAATTCGGGGGAATGGGGGTGATTGAGGGGTGATTTGCCCAATTGCCGTAGAGACGCCCAAATTGGGCGTCTCAAACGAACATATTTCGGCGGGGAATGACCCGTTCGGATATAATTCGGTGGGGAATGACCCGTTCGGATATATTTCGGTGGGGAATGACCCGTTCCGGTATGATTTGGTGGTGATTTGCCCAATTGCCGTAGAGACGCCCAAATTGGGCGTCTCTACGGAGGGGAAAACAAACATCGAATAAAATAATGGGTGGCAAAACGGATCAAACAACGGATTCATCAATCGATGCAATAATGCATCAAATCTCAAATCCAAAATGCCGGCGAACCCTGTAAAGATTGGAAATGTTTTATATCAATGCATACGTACCGTAACATCAAAGAATCATTTTTCCTCCATGGGATTTTTATCGGTATTCCAGGTTTCGATTTTGATTTTCAATGATTTATCCGGCTGAATTTCATAAACGGTCAGGTACTTACCTGCATCTTCGATGGGCTTGTCCATCCCAGGGTAGGTGAAACTGATTTTGTAGAATCCCACTTCTGTAACGAAATTGCCACTTACATAAACTTTATAGGTAGTTGGTTCAAATGAAGTCACTTTCATTCCTGATTTTTTCATAGCTTCATTCGATTTACGAAGGGCATCAATTCCCTCGATCATTGGCTCATAGGAAGGCATTGAGATAGCATCTTTTGCATACAATGCAAGGTTGGCATCTCCATTGCCCGAAAGCATGGCTTCCTTCATTGCAAGATTCATCTTTAAGATTTTATCCTTATACTCAGCCTCAGATTGAGCCACGGCTGCAGCGCTGAAAATGGTAACCACCAGGGTTGTGAACATCAATCGTAGAAATGTTGTTTTCATGTTTTTTAGGTTAAAGTGAATAATTGGGTTTGGTTTTCTACAATTAACAATTAAGTCTCAATTTTGATCATCTTGAGAAAGTTATCACCCACTAAAACTTAAGTTATTCAAAAAAAACTCACTGGAAACAAGCAATCCTTAACCACTAAAAAGATTGAATCCGGAATCAGGCACATCGCTGGAATCCGTTTGTGATATGCAAACAGGAATTGTACTAATAGCTACTTATTTAGAAAATATTTCTTCTGATAATAGAAAGCCAGGTTCACCAGTGCAATCATTACAGGTACTTCAACCAATGGGCCAATTACAGCCGCAAAAGCCTCTCCAGAATTCATTCCGAATATAGCAATGGCAACAGCAATAGCAAGTTCGAAGTTATTGCTGGCAGCGGTAAACGACAAGGTAACGGATTGCCCATATGTTGCATTAACTTTCCTGCTCATATAGAATGAAACAATAAACATTATAAGGAAGTAAATAAGGAGTGGGATAGCGATCAGGACAACATCCAAGGGTATTTTTACAATATACTCACCTTTGAGAGAGAACATTACGATGATTGTAAACAGAAGTGCTATCAGTGTAATCGGACTGATCTTTGGGATAAAGCGGGTATGATACCATTGTTTACCCTTTATTCTTACAAGTATATAGCGTGTCAGGAAACCTGCAATAAAAGGAATTCCCAGGTATATAAAGACACTCTCGGCAATTTGGGCAATGGTGATATTAGCAACTGCCTCATTAGTAGGTATTCCGAACCAACCAGGCAGAACTGCAATGAAAAAATATGCATATACTGAGAAAAATAGTACCTGGAAAATACTATTAAAAGCAACCAGTCCGGCAGCATATTGTGTATCACCTTTGGCAAGGTCGTTCCAGACTATCACCATTGCAATGCACCTTGCCAGTCCAATCATGATGATTCCATACATATATGGCAGGTTGGCATTATTTTCGCCCGGGAACAATTTGAAAAACACAACTGCCAGGGCAAACATCAATACCGGACCGATAACCCAGTTCTGAATCAGTGAGAGAGTCAATACCTTGTAATTACGAAAAACATCTCCAAGTTCTTCGTATTTCACTTTTGCCAATGGAGGGTACATCATAAGTATCAATCCAATAGCAATAGGAATATTGGTTGTACTTTCGGGTGACGACTTCAACGATTCCCAGAAATCAGCAATTGCTGGAAAAAAGTATCCTGACATCACGCCAATAAACATGGCGAGGAAGATCCATAATGTCAAATATCTATCGAGGAATTTGAGACGAGGGTTGTGAAGGCATGGGAATAATTTAAAAATTTAAAAATTCGGTAATTTAGAAATTAGTCTGTAAGTTGATACAAAAGATCATTTGCAGTGCTTTTATTGAGACTTAGGAGTGAAATGCTCAAAAAATCTCTCATACAATTAGTATCTTCTGATGATTACAAATATAGCATTTGAAATTTTCACTTCTTTATACTATTGTTAATCTGACCATCTCTTAATTGTTGTTTGGACGTACTCAGAATTTTCGAAAGTATCCTTAACAATTCCAGCAATAAATTATGGACCGATTCATCATAAGGGTAGTTATGAGCAAGTTTACATAATTGCATCCAGTAATCAGTTTCTTCGGCTTCCTTAGCAGCAATTTTCATCTTGTGAATAAAATCTTGCTTACTTTCAGCATTTTGTGCTTCGCGCACATTTGCTCCAATTGCGGTACCCGATTTAATAATCTGGCGAGCTATTATGTATTTATGCTCAGTTTCAAGTTTTTCAGCAAATCGAAGAACTTCAACAGCAAACATCAAAGATTTGCTGACGATAATATTTTCTTTGTCCGGCTTCATTTTAACAACTTTATTAAAAAAGAAATAATAAAAATATAATCACTAAATATTGCTATACCTATTAGGCTCCAGAAATTTCATCTATCGCTTACAGTATTGAAACTTATTGCATTTTTAAATTTGTAAATTACTCAATTTTCAAATTCATTTGATAAAACTTCCAAAATGATGTTTTTATCTCATCCCTCACCCTAATAAACTCTGAATGGATAAACTCTTCAGTGCCTGTAACATGGGAAGGATCATCAAAGCCAATATGGAGACGGTTTTTAACTTTACCAAAGAAGGCCGGACAGGTTTCGTTGGCACCTCCACACACGGTAATTACATAATCCCATTCTTCGTTGAGGTATAAGTCGACTGAATCGGAAGTATGATGACTGATATCAATTCCTGTTTCCTTCATTACTTCAACTGCTTTGGGATTCAATTTCCCGGAAGCTTCAGTACCTGCTGAACGGACGACCAGATTTTTATCAAAGGACTGCAGGAAACCATGAGCCATCTGGCTGCGGCAACTATTGCCTGTGCAAAGGATAAGTATTTTCTTTTGTTGCATTATTAAAAACTTATTGAATGATGATTACGAATGAACTTTTCAATTTCGTCCTTTATTTGATCCCTGACAATCCTGGTTTGTTGCAGTTTTGCTTCTTCGGTTCCTGTAAATGAAGATGGATCCTTGAATGACCAGTTGAATCGCTTCGCCATGCCGGGAAATATTGGACATCGTTCTGCACTGGCTTCATCACAGACAGCAATAACATATTGATAGTATTTGCCTTGCTTAAAAAAGTCGAAAACACCCTTTGTAGAATTCTTTGAAATGTCAATTCCAACCTCTTTCATCACTTCTACTACAAGAGGGTTCAACTTCCCCGGTTCCAGTCCTGCGCTTTCAGCAAGAAATTGCTCGCCCCCCATCAAATTTAAAAATGCCTCAGCCATCTGGCTCCGGGCTGAATTATGAACACAAACAAAAAGCACCTTAATCTTATTCATACTTTACCAGGATTGAATTTTGAACCAAAAGATCCTATCCAACTTAATAGATAAATCATTTCGTAAAATTACGAAACTATGTCTGGTAAACATTAATTTCAGATTAATTGTATTTTAAGAAATTATTAAGCAAGCTACTTAGTGTTTCTTAGGGTTGGATTTTCTCAAAAAGAGATAAGAGTTTCTCCTTATAAATCGATTTAATCTCTTCTTCATGGTCCCCAATAGGTTTTACAGGAATCAGGTCCATTACTTCCAATGCTGTCATTCCTGAATAGAAATAGGTCCGGATAGCGGCAAGCATCGTATCCCTGACCGAATTAAGGCTTTCCTCCTCAGTAAGTCCGATTTTGCAGCCCAGGTCAATGAGTTCCTTCCATTGAAACCAGAAATAGGTAGGTAGCATTGCAGAAAGGATAGCATATCCCTCAAGTTTATCCTCTGCAACTTCGAAAGTATGTCCCATCCTTCGTAAAATCCTGAGCAGAGCCTGCTTTTTGAAATCAGTAAATGTCTCTGCAAAAGTTACCGGGTTATAACCTTCATTAACAATAGAAGTTGCATTGGGAATCAGGCGGGCAAGATTTGGAATTTGGGGGAGAATGGAAGCCATTTTTGCCAGGCTGACTTTTGGAGCCAATGATATGACCATTGCCCCCGGTTTAAATGTGTGCTTTACCTCTTCAAGCATTTCCATAATAACAGGTGGATGCAGTGCAATGAAAACAATATCCTGGCTTGCAGCCTCAATAGCTGATTTGGCAAGTATAATATCAGGAAATTGTGCTTTTAGTTTTGATATGACATCCGCTTGAATATCGTACACAATGATGGATTTATACTCTGATTTGTTGTTTTTAATCACCTGGAGGAAGATTTTGGTGATTCTGCCACCTCCCAAAAAGCCTAAGGATTGTGTTTTCATAATATTTCAATTATTAAAGATCGCATTTATAAGATGTCACTACAACTTTCAACGTTTCAAAAAGATTTGTGTTTTTAGCAAATCAATTCTGTTTTTATCATTATAAGATCAAATTGATCAGTGATTTCATTATGAGGTAGGCCTGGATTTAATCATACACGGGCATTGACCATTCATGGATTCAATTTCCTTCTTCATTGGCAGGCCATCCTTTTCCCATTCAGCAATTCCCCCGGCCAGGTTGGCTACCTTTGTGAAGCCGGCATTCAGCAGCTTCCGGGTAGCATCCTTACTATGAATTCCTACGCAATCGGCAACAATCATTGCTTTGTCCCGGGGCAATGTTGACAATAGTTTATCGAAATTACTGAAAGGGCACCACAATGTACCACTTACACCGAAATCCTTGATGGCAATTTCAAAGTCTTCGCGTACATCGAGGATTACAGCGTCTTTTACAAGGCAAATAAGCGCCTGATTTCCTGTCAGATGCAGGATACCATCAATTTCAAATCCAAGGTTTTCAAAGTTTTCTTTCATCATTAAGCAAAATAAATCCACACAAAATAAAATCCTGTAAGAATAAAAAGTACGGCAACTATTCGCCTGAACCATACTTCAAATGTTTTTAGTTTATTGTAGAATTTACCGATTCCACCTAAACTGTATGCGAGTATATAAGACAGGAGAATTACAGGCAATCCGGTAGCAATGGCAAAATCCGGAAGAAGTAATAAACCCGAAGCCTGCGATAGCACCATGGGCATCAGCATACCGAAGTACAGAACTCCGCTGTAGGGACAAAAAGCCAGGGCGAAAATCATTCCAAGTAATAAAGCACCCGAACTGCTGCCAATTTTCACCCTATCAGCCAAACGTTGCATATAGGACCCTGAAGAACCAGGCAACCTGATAATCCCAAGCATAAACACTCCGATAATGATAAGCAAGGACCAATCCATTTTTCGCCATTGGCCTGGACTGCTCGGCTTACCTGGAACTTACTTGCCCCAAAGAAGATAATTGCTCCAAGAATTGTGTATGTGAGAGCACGTCCCAGGGTATAATATAAACCATTCAGAAATACTGTCCGGCGATTTTCAACATCTTTGCTGATATATGCAAGGGCTGTTATATTCGTAGCCAAAGGACATGGACTGATCGCAGTCATTAATCCTAACAGGAAGGCTGTCAGGAAAGGAAATGTGCTTTGGTCGATGAGGTTTTGAAGGAAATCCATTTTTTCAATTTGACAATTTGAGGATGTGGAGATTTGGGGATGAGGAGATGTGGAGATGTGGAGATGTGGAGATGTGGAGATGTGGGGATGTGGGATGAGGAGATGTGGAGATGTGGCTTAATAAGAGAGAAGCTATTAACTAGATGATTTTGAAGTAATTATGATTTTTGAAAGAATGTTTATTAAAGATTTTAGTTTTTCTCTAAGGTTTGTAGGTTGCGGATAATTAGCAGATAATTCACAGAGCAAAAGCCAATAGTCAGTTTCCTCAGCTTCTTTGGTTGCTATTTTGAGCTTATGAATAAAGTCAGCCTTACTTTCAGCATGTTGTGCTTCATGTACATTCGCACCAATAGAAGTCCCTGATTTAAGAAGTTGCTTGCTTAGAACATACTTTCTTGCTTCTTCCAATTTCTCAGAATAGGCAATTATGTCCAATGAAAACTCTATTGAGAGCTTAACAATCAAATTATCAGTTTCCTTTTTCATTTTTTTAGTTTCTTCTAATTCCCTGAGCTTCTGATCTCCTTATCTTCAAATCCTTCTATTCTCCATATCTTGTAATTCAAAATCTTATAATTTCCAAATCTTCTAATTCCCACATCTTCTAATTCCCACATCTTCTAATTTTCAAATTATTTTAAATTCTTCTCAATCTCCGCTTTAAGTCCTGCTATGAACTTTTCAGACTGATTGCGAGAATAACTGAAAGCAAAGTTGGTAAAGTCAGTTGTAGTCTCTTTTGAACCTCTCACTTTAGTAAGGTATAGGGATGAACCTTCTGCTTCATATTTTTCAACAAGTTTTTGATTTTTCTCCTCTTCCACATTCAGGCATTGAAAGCTGATGGTCCCGTCCTTTAATTGACTTGAAAAATAAGTATTCAAAGTCTTTAAAGTATTTTCTTCAATAGAAATACAGGTAGGGCAACGCCGTTCAGAATGAAAATACACAATCTTCAACTTTGCGGGCTTTTGAGCAAAAACCGAAACTATTGACAACAAAAAGATGGATGCAATGAGAATCTTTTCATTTTTTAATTTTTAAATTATTTAGTCAGCATTTCCTTAATTTCCTTGACTGAAGGGACACGTCCATACATCAGCACTTTTTCGTCTACAACAAGAGCAGGGGTGCGCATGACACCATAACTCATGATTTTCACGATGTCTTCTTCTTTAACTACCGTAGCATCAAGATTAAGTTCAGCTACGGCTTCCCTGGTTGCTCTTTCCAGGTTTTTACAATTTGCACATCCGGTTCCTAAGATTTTGATTTCCATTTTTTTTGATTTGAAAATTTGAAAATTTGAAAATTTGAAAATGTTTATTGCTCAAATACAAAACATTATTTCAAACAGTCTCATTCTCAAAATGGTTAATGATTTTTATTTTATTACTCCTTATGTTTTTTTCTGTCATCTTATTTTTCAATTGTTTGATTTAGAATGATAAACAGGTTTCAAATTACCTCATTTTCAAATTAGAAAATGTAATTAAACAAGAAACCAACAATTATAATACCTGTCCCCACAACACCAATAAAGGTGAAGATAAGCGGAAGCTTTAGTACTTTCCGGAGGATGATCATTTCGGGTAATGAAAGCCCAATTACTGACATCATAAATGCAAGAGCTGTTCCGAGAGCGGCACCTTTTTCAATTAATGCAGCAACAATGGGGATAATTCCTGCTGCATTGGAATAGAGAGGTACACCTATCAAAACTGAAAGTGGGACTGAATACCAGGCCGATTTGCCCATAAATGAGGCCATGAAATCCTGGGGACATAGCCGTGAACACCTGCACCAACGGCAATACCTATCATCACATAAATCCAGACTTTTCCAACAATTTCCTTTACTGCTTCAAAACCCATCTTTACACGAGTTGAAAAGGAAATTTTTTCATCTTCCATATGAGCACCGGCCTTGATCTCGAATACCCAGGGTTCAACCCATTTTTCTAGGCGCAACCTGCCAATAACCCATCCGGCAGTAATGGCAATAAATAGACCGGTAACCACATAAATAAGTGCTGTTTTCCATCCAAATAATCCAAAAAGCAGAACAATGGCCACCTCGTTTATCATGGGTGCTGCAATGAGAAAAGAGAAAGTTACCCCTAATGGAATGCCCGATTCAATAAATCCAAGAAATAGAGGTATAGCAGAACAAGAGCAGAAAGGGGTCACGATTCCAAGTGAGGCTGCCATTACATTTCCATTAAAAAGCGATTTGCCCTCCAGGGCTTTGCGTGTTCGTTCGGGAGAGAAATATGTACGGATTATGCCAACAAAGAAAATAATTAGAGCAAGTAGCATTAACACTTTGGGAACTTCAAAAATGAAGAAACGTAATGCTTCAGTAAAATGCGTTCCAGCGGTTAAACCCATAACATCGTCTACCAGCATATCCGTTAACCACTGTAGATTACGATAAAGCAGAAACCAAACAGGTATCAGGAGTAAAGGTAAAAACTTACTGATGCCCTGATAGCGGGTAGTATGTCTATTATCCGACATTGCAGGTAGTGGCTATAGGGGTTTTATCAGCAAGGAAAATGTCAAACAAGAATTTCGCCTGTTTCCAGTTTTCTTTATTGATACAATACTTTATAAATGGAGGGTTTATTTCTCCCTGGATAAGTCCGGCTGCTTTTAATTCCTTCAGGTGTTGGGAAAGGGTTGAGAGCGCGATCGGAAATTCGTCGGCAATGTTGCCACTATAGCAGCAACCGCGATCGGAAAGAATTTCAAGAATTTTAATACGGGCAGGATGACCCATGGCTTTAGCGAAACGGGCCAACTTTACCTGATCATCGGAATAAGGAATCTTCATTATGCATTTTATATTTCGCAAAAATACGAAATATTCAATTCCTAATCATTTTTACTAATATTTTTATTAAACTCTGATATCAAATTATCAACCTCCGACCCAGGGTCATATTGTTGGGTTAGGGCAGATAAATACAAACCAAAATCGACTGACAATGCAATATCATCTGCATAATAGGAGGGATTTTTCAGGAAGAAATTGTACTGTTTTAACAGATAATCGAAAGTGATTTGTGAATAATATCTGGCAGATTCAATATCCTTCAGTTCATAAAAAACCCAGACAACTCCAAGTAAACCCGGATTATACGCAGTGCTATCATATAGATAATTCTTAATATAGTGGTTGATAAGTACTCTTGCACTATCGTCCTTCCCTTCACTTATCAACTCATTTGCACATGTGTAGTAAAGTGTTCCGTAGAACTCAAGGTATGCCGACTGATGGAAATAAAATTTCTGATTAGGTGAATGCACATACGGAGGTGAATCAAGAATAAGTTTTTGATATTGAATATCTGGATCAAACTTTAAAACTGACTGATTACTGTCATCAGACCTGAATGGCATAAGTTTATAGTTTGGCCCTTCCATTTGCATAAATTCAGCAAGTGATTCAAAAAAACTGCAGTAAGTATGCGAAGTGAAGTAAATGGGTCGATCGAAATGACAGGTATTCAGAATATCCAGGAGAAGTACATCATTTTGATAGAGGAAACGGAAGAGAGTTCAATCTTTAATTTACTGGGGTCAGAAATTTCCAGGTTTTTATAATTAAAGTATGAAGCTGGTATTTCCTCTTTAGCAGTTGTAATTTCAATACTTTTCGAAGGGATGCAATCAAGTGTATCCATGTCAACTATCATCTTATCCATGACATTTTCTGATGCTATACATTGCAAAGCATACTGTAATTCTGTCAACGGATATATTTCATTTACATAAATTACAGGTTTTACTTCATTTATATAATCATTGGCAGGCAAAGTTGTTGCTAATGGCTGGCGACCTTGCAGCGGTTGGAAAAGGCAGGAAACATACTTCCCAATAAATAACATTCCATAATTAATAACCAGTACATCGCGCCTGAAATTCTCCATTTCCTGTAAATACAACGTTGTGTATGTATCCAGGTCACCTGCAGTAAATAGTATGGCATTTGAGTCGCAACTAGCAAGGTGTTTCCTGTACATATCCAGCGTAAAACTATCGAAAAGCCCTTCTTTTAATTCCTTCTTTGCTTCTTCATAACTATGATGCATAAATAAGGCCATATACGCAGCCATAAATTCAGTTGAATACTTGTTGTAAACATCCCCTACCAAGGTGATATAATCAGGATTTCTTTCCCAAAGTGTGTAATACAACTCTTCTGCTTTTTGCACGTAACTTCTATAAATGGAAAGCTGATCCAAGCTTAGTGATGTCTGTCCAGGGGCTGGTCTCAATTTTACTTTCCGGTTGGCAAATCCAACATTATCACCTATCAATTCAGAAGCATATGTACTATAGGCACGGGCTAATGACTCCAGCAGTGTATCATCAGGAGAATCACAAGAACTAAAATCATTTATAAGATCGATATTCCAACCAGCATATCCGTAATAAGGCGAGACATTGAAACAATATACATTTGATTTAATCTGAAGATATTGCCGTACATCCGATTCTGATGTTGATACAACCGCTTCGGGATAATCTATTTCGAGGTATTTTTTCTTCTTCAACGACCAAAAGAGTTCATCTTTTAATACTGAATCAGCAAGATAATAATAAGTATACACATGCCAGCCATCCTTCTTTTTTGCGAAGTTCAAGCCTTCATATGAATCAAATTCAGGTCTGGAATAGTTGCTAAAAAACTCTTTCAATACAGTCTTGTAACTTGGGAAGAGAGGATTGTGAGAATTTTTCCCGGCGACACTAACTAGTCCAAAAAAAAATAGGAGGAGAAGCAGTAAAAAAGATTTTCGAAATTGGATTTTCATAAATTCCATTTTAAAAAAAATTCTAAAGGAAACTGTTAAGCTGTAGGGAATGATAGTTAAAAATCAGAATTAAAGATACACTAAAACTAATAGAAATACAGGCTGCAGCCGGCATCAGCCATTAATATTATAATCATATATAAAGTAGTGTTAACCTGCCAGATACATAATAAGTTATCATTTACCTGAGGTGGATAAACTTCTCGTCCCTTCATCAGGGCATAAAAAAAACCAGCATAGGCGGGGAAAAATCCCGTAATTACGGGAGTGCGGATGAAGTGACTTCCCGAAATAAATTCGGGATCCCTTCATCCAGAAAAATCAAAATGACGAGACGGGAAAAAAAACGTGCGGATGAAGGGACTTCCGCCTGAGGCGGATAAACTTCTCGTCCCTTCATCCGGGAAAAAAAACCCCGTCTAGTCAAGAATGACGAGACGGGGAAAAAATAAAGTGCGGATGAAGGGACTCGAACCCCCACGCCTCTCGGCACCAGATCCTAAGTCTGGCGCGGCTACCAATTACGCCACATCCGCGAGCTAAAAGCACTGCAAAGATACAGTACTTTTTTAATCCTGCAAACTGAATCCTACTCCCGAAACCGTTTCAGGCTTTAAGGGGATAGCCATTCTATTTCAATGCATTGATAGCTGATTCATAATCAGGCTCCTGTACTATTTCGGGAACCAATTCATTATAAATTACTTTACCTTTTTCATCCAATACAACTACCGATCTTGCCATCAAACCACGAAGGGGTCCTTCTGTCATCATCACACCAAATGCTTTTCCAAAATTATTACTCCTGAATTCAGAAGCAGAAACAACATTTGCTATACCCTCGGTTGTACAAAAACGGGTATGAGCGAAAGGAAGGTCTTTGGATACACATACTACGACAGTGTTTTCCAATTTTGAGGCTTCTACATTAAAACGACGGACTGATGCTGCACAAACGCCTGTATCAAGACTTGGAAAGATGTTCAAAACCACTCTCTTGCCAATAAAATCTCCAAGTTTAATATCACTAAGATCATTCTTTACCAGGTCAAAATCAGGGGCCTGGCTTCCCACTACCGGTAATTCACCAAATGTACTGATGGGATTACCCTTAAAGGTTACTGTTGCCATTTTAAAACTATTTATTGCTAATTATTAATTTGAGATTTATAAGATTGCTTAATTGAATTATACACTGCTTGTTGTATCCTTGTCCGGATACCAAGTTTTACAAGTTTGTTGTCTTCTGCATCCGGGTTCACTCGGTTCGACAGGAATACAATGATAAGTTGTTCATCAGGATCAGCCCAGACATAAGTGCCGGTAAACCCGGTATGGCCGAAACTTCGGGGTGAAGCATCGCGGCAGGCGGGACCCTCTTCACCGGGAGGTTGTGGCTTATCAAAACCTAGTCCGCGACGATTATTAGCAAACTGTTTTCCGGTAAATTCAGCTATTGTAGCACTATCTAGATAGGTCCGGCCACCATATTTCCCATTTTGAAGTAACATCTGGAAGATGGCTGCAAGATCCGTAGCATTCCCAAATAAGCCTGCATGACCAGCTACTCCTCCCATCATGGCAGCCGCAGGATCATGAACGTCACCATGAATCAACTGTTTTCGGAACAGGGTATCATTCTCGGTGGGGATTATTGAATTCAGTGAATGATGAGTCCTTGGCAGATAACCCATCGTTGGAAGACCCATGGGTTTATAGAACCTGGAATCCATAAACTGGTCCAGGGTACTTCCAGCTAATCGCTCAACCGTTTTCTGAAGCAGAATAAAACCGAGATCGCTATATACATATACTTTCTTCGCCAGCAGTGGTGAGTGCACAATTGAGTCGACCATCTTCGAAGGGTAATTTCCTTGAATATATAAATTCTCTGCAACCCTTACCGGATGAGTATCATCCATAGTTTTTGAATATAGCAGTGTATCAGGTCCGCCATTGACCAGGGTTTGTTTATAAAAAGGAATCCAGGCCTGGAGTCCTGCCTGGTGGGTCATCACTTCTTTTATTGTTATTTTGTTTTTATTGGATCTTTCGATAAAAGGCAGGTACCTGGAAAGAGGTTTCCTGGGGTCAATCAGTCCATCGTCATGGAGTTTCATGACAGCAAGAGTGGTAGAAGCCACTTTGGTGATACTGGCCAGGTCGTACAGGTCAGAATCTACAACTTCCTGCTTTTCCGAGTAGTCGTGATAACCAAATGACTTTGAATATATAATTTTCCCTTCTTTAGCTACCAAAACCTGACAACCAGGGTATGCTTTTTTCCTGATGCCTTCCATTACAATACTATCAACAGCAGCCATCGAAGCTGTAGTTATCCCCAACTCTTCCGGCATAGTAAATTTCAGCCTGTTGGCCGGAGTTGATGCTATGCCAGAACCCAGTGGATATTCATCAGAGATGGTCACAGGGCTTCTCCCTTTAGAAGCAATTCCGCCAAAGATCATTTGTGCGGCCATATCATAGGAATATACATTATCCTGGTAGGAAATGATAATTGCTTTTGCCATTTCTGCATTATTAAATGCCTGCAATGAGTAAGGCAAAGAAAAGAGGTTCAGTATTGAAGGATACTTCTTTATTAAGGTATCTACCAGTGCAATTGTTGTAGCTGTGAAGCCAAATTGTCGGGCGGGTGAAGGATGCGTATTATTAACTGATACGATCAGCAGGTTATATTTTTCAAGCTCTGGTAGAATTTTAAAAGCTTGTTCTTTAGTTAAATCTTTTGAAATATTGAAATGATCTACAGGCCCATAAGAAGATAAACGTTTGTCAAAAAGGGTCTCAGACCTGTAACCAATGGTAACAGAAGCTATTTTTAATGTATCGGGCATTGATAGCGGTAATAATCCACCTTCATTTTTCAGAAGTGTCAGAGCCTCAGCATACAGGGAACTATTGAAATAAACAGAAGCAGGAGAATTCAGGTCCTGAACAAGATTATCAACTTTTACCCGCTGTGGTGAAATAAGCCCGAGCCTGTATTTTTGTTCAAGGATTCGCTTACATCGGTCCGCCAGTATTGAAGGTGCAATGATTCCACTATCCAAAGCCATTTTGATATTGGCTATGACACTGTCTATTTGTTCCGGCAAGAGGAGTACATCATTTCCTGCCAGGATTGCTCTAACTTCTAGTTTGCCAGGTGGGGCAAACTGGGCAGCGCCTTTCATATCAAGAGCGTCAGTGTATATCAGGCCTTTAAAACCCAGTTTATCTCTCAGCAAATCCTTCACTATAACCGGTGATAAACTGGATGGCAGATTCACTGACGTATCAAGAGCCGGAATGAAAAGGTGAGCTACCATAATGCCATCGACTCCTGCCTGGATGAGCTTTTTAAAAGGGAATAGGTCCAGGGTATCAATAGTAATCGCAGTATGATCAATAAAAGGTAAAGCCAGATGAGAATCAGTATCTGTATCTCCATGGCCGGGGAAATGCTTTGCGACGCTCTGTACTCCACCCTTCTGGAGTCCTTTCATATAACTTATGGCTCTTCTGGCAACCAGGTTTTTATCCTCTCCGAAAGAACGGACATTTATAACAGGGTTATTGGGATTGTTATTGATATCCGCAACCGGTGAAAAGCTAATATGCACACCCATTCTGTGAAGTTGTGCAGCAATTTCAACTCCATACTGTTCCATTACGGCATCGTCAGGCATTGCACCAAGTGTCATCTGTCTTGCAAACGACATGGTACTATCGAGCCTCATACCTAATCCCCATTCTGCATCCATGGAGACCAGGAGAGGTGTAATAGCCAATGATTGATAGTAATTGGTAAGTATTGCCTGTCGAACGGGCCCGCCTTTAAAGAAGCAGATACCTCCAAGATTATAACTTCTGATCCAGTTTGCTACCTGCCGGATTTCAATGGAATCGATGGTAGAATTTACGCGAATCATCAGTAATTGTGCGATTCGCTGTTCATCAGTCATATGCTGATAAACAGAATCCACCCATTGATTACATTTTTCTCCCTCCCCTGAAGTACCTGAAAGTACCTGGGATATTCCCTTAGTTGGAAAGAGTAAAAAAATGGTGAAAGAAACAATAAAAAATCTCGATAGAATGAAGCGCATCCGGTATTCTTGACTAATTCTGGTATTCTGCAAAGGTCAGCTATTTTGGTGGATTGGAGAAATTAGAAACAGATTTTGCAAGGATAACTTTCAGGCCATTTGTATTAGACTCTATGCCAAAACGCGCTAAATTAAAGACTTGTGAATTCTCCCACCCAAATAAATTCAGGCATTTACATTCAAAACCAATTATTTAAATATGAAAACCTTACTCCAATAGGTGCATCTGTAAAATCGGGTTTGATGATGAAACTAAATGAGTATTTCTTACATTCGCATTATCAAAATATTTCCTTGTATCATACCATTCAGAGAATTTGAACGTTACCATTAAAACAGGATTTGTGAAGAATTCACTTCTAAGAAACCCTCTATTTTTATTTGTTATTTTCTTTCTCCTGGTACAAGGCAGCAATGCATTTGCCCAGAGAGAAACAGATCTCAAACAAAAACCACCCCCTCTTAACCGAATTCTTTTCATTTTCGATGCATCACAAAGCATGCTGGGCCGCTGGCAAAGTGACACAAAGTTCAATTACGCCAAGCACATCATGAATGATTTAATGGATAGCCTGTCCACGCTCAAGAATGTTGAACTTGCTTTACGGCTTTACGGCCATCAATACCAGTTCCCACCCCAGGAATGCAGTGATACAAAACTGGAAGTTCCATTCGGACCCGGAAACGCAAGCAAAATCAAATCCAAACTCAGGACCATCACACCCAGGGGAACTACACCCCTCGCCTATTCCCTTGAACAGTCGGCCAAAGATTTTCCTCCCTGCGCCAATTGCAGGAATATTGTTATCCTTATCACTGATGGTATTGAGGAATGTAATGGTGATCCATGTGCTGTATCAAAAATTCTCCAGAAGCAAGGTATTGTTTTGAAGCCCTTTATAATCGGCATTGGTAATGATTTCAACAAAGCATTTCATTGTGTCGGAACTTATTTCGATGCCACCAATGAACAGGATTTCAGGAAGGCGCTGAATGTAGTCATCTCACAGGCGCTGAATTCCACCACTATGCAGGTCAACCTGTTGGATCAGGCGGGGAAACCCACTGAAACAGACGTAAATATGACTTTTTACGACAATATTTCGGGTAGGATAATGTACAATTTTATTCATACGATGAACAGCCGTGGAATGCCTGATACTCTTGTGCTTGACCCTCTTATTAACTACAACCTGGTGGTCCACACGATTCCCCCTGTGAGCATCGACAGCCTTGTTCTTGTTCCCGGAAAGCATACGGTAATTGCGGTAGATGCACCCCAGGGCTATATGCAACTAAAGATGGCCGGATCAGGAATGGCTTCCAAAGGACTGCAATGCCTCATTCATCCAAAAGGTGAAAAAGAGATATTGAATCTTCAGTACTTTGGCCAGACGGATAAATACATTATAGGCACTTATGATCTGCAGGTATTAACACTTCCCAGGCTATTCATCCCGAATGTTGACATTAAACAGAGCCATACCACCACTATAGAGATCCCTGAACCAGGAATTGCAGTGATCAGGAAATACTTTACAGGGTTTGGAAGCCTCTACCTGGAAGATAAAAACGAACTGACCTGGATCTACAACCTTGATGATAACCAAACCCAGGAAACCCTTTACCTGCAACCCGGGAACTACAGAGTGGAATTTCGTCCGAAAACCTCAAGGAACGCCTTTTACACCATAGAAAATAAGTTTACAATAGATTCCGGTAAAACCACGGATGTATCACTCTACAAGTAAGGTTATTCTTCTGATCACCCTGCTAAGCATTTTAACGGCGATTGAGCAATATTTTTTTTCTTTTTAAACTTGCCTGAAAGTTTTCAGTCCAATAATTATTGCTGAACTAACATTTCCATGGCCGATTATTCAGAGGTTGATTTATTGAAGTTGTTAAAAGAGGATTCAACCCGTGAATCTGCTTTCAGGATATTGGTTGAGCAGTACCAGGAAAAAATCTATCATTCTGTCAGAAGGATGGTCGTTATCCATGAAGATGCAGATGATATCGTACAAAATGTCTTTATAAAGGTCTGGAAAAACCTTCACCAGTTCAGGGAAGATTCAAAGTTATTCACATGGATATACAGGATCGCATTGAATGAAACCATCAGTTTCCTCAATCAACAAAAGATTCGATCCCTCCTGATCCTTAAGCATCAAGAGGACAGGATGTTAAACTCTCTAACGGATGATCATTTCTTTGATGGTGACGAAATACAGCGAAAACTTCAGGAGGCCATCATCCGTTTACCTGCAAGGCAGAGAATGGTTTTTAATATGAGATATTTTGATGAAATCAGTTATGAAGAAATGTCAGCAATATTAAGTATTTCGGAGGGTGCACTAAAGGCATCCTACCATATTGCTGCAAAAAAAATTACAGAATATGTTACCCTGAATTAAACGAAACGCAAGTATGAGAGTCTTACTTAAGAATAAGCCCATTAATCAATGAAAAAGCCGGAACAAGATATAAGCAAACTGCTGAATGAGCTGAAAGCTAAGTCTTTGGGGCTTGATGGTTATAAAGCTCCACAAGGGTACTTTGAGAGTTTACCGGAGAGAATTATGGAAGAATTACCCGGGACCCGTTTTCAAAAAAGTACTCCTCAAAGGAACCTATTTAGCAGTAAGACCCTTATACCACTTTTAGCAGCAGCAACCATCCTTATTTTTGTCTTCATCTACTACACAAAACCAGGCCAGGAAGCACTGCCAACAGCAACAGCAATCGACACACAAAACCTAAAAAATGCTTATGATGCCTCATATGCCGGGGATGTTGCTAGCAATGAAATCCAGCTGACTAATGAGCTATTGGAAGAGCTTTCATCTGAAGACAACATCTCATTCATTAATTTGGATGATTCGTCTAATGCAATTTCTGATGAAGTTATCATAGAATACCTGAACAGCCAGGAAATTGACCCAGGTTTATTAGCAGAACTTTCAATTACACCGTAAAATAAATTAAGATGAAAAAGACAGTCATTTATTACATTGCAAGTTTCCTGATACTGATCACCGGGATTATAGGGAGTAACGTAATGGCCCAAACTTCTGAAAAAGATCAGCAAAACCAGAAAATCGCTCAGCAAAAGCTTGAAGTTGAGAAACAAAATCAAAAAGTTTCCCAGCAAAAAGTAGAAAAAGAAAAGCAGAAAGAGCGAATTGAAGCCCAACGTGTCGCATTTATCACCGATAAACTCGAACTGACTCCAACAGAAGCGCAGGTATTTTGGCCGGTTTATAATGAATACGACAAGAAGCGCCATGAACTGAACAAAGCATTCAGAAAAGGACACAATGATGATAAAGCAATAGAAGAGCTCACCGATAAGGAAGCCCTTGAAATGGCGGATCAGCAACTTACTGAAGCTCAAAAGATGCTGGATCTCCGCAAGGAATACCATAGCCGGTTTAAATCAGTGCTTCCACCCAAAAAACTCTTAAAACTGTATGATTCAGAACGTGAGTTTCAAAAACATCTGATTGACCGTATCAGGGATGGGAAACAACAGGGCAAAGAAAAACCCAATAAACCTGGCAACAGGAATCAAACAAGAAATTAAGAAGCAATCCGGGGAAAAAGAGAAAGGCTTTTGCAGAATTCCATGGAAAACTGCAAAAGCCTTTTTTTTATTTTAATCAATAGCCTTTTTGAGGCTTAACTGTTCATTGAAATGAGGAATTCTTCGTTAGTATCAGTGTATTTCATCCTTTCTTTGAGGAATTCCATAGCTTCAATTGGGTTCATATCAGCAAGGTGATTACGCAGAATCCATAAGCGTTGAAGTACATCCTTTTCAAGAAGGAGATCATCGCGACGTGTGCTCGAAGCAACTATATCAACGGCAGGGAACATCCTCTTATTGGATAATTTCCTGTCGAGTTGCAATTCCATATTACCGGTACCCTTGAATTCTTCAAAAATTACTTCATCCATCCTGGAACCAGTTTCGATCAAGGCTGTGGCGATGATGGTAAGTGAACCCCCATTTTCAATCTGGCGGGCAGCTCCGAAGAAACGTTTAGGTTTTTGAAGAGCATTTGCTTCTACGCCACCAGAGAGCACCTTTCCGGATGCAGGGGCAACTGTATTATAAGCCCTGGCCAGACGGGTGATAGAATCCAACAGAATAACCACATCATGGCCACATTCCGTGAGGCGCTTTGCTTTTTCAAGCACCAGGTTAGCAATCTTCACGTGCCTGTCGGCGGGTTCATCGAAGGTAGAAGCGATAACTTCTGCCCTAACCGAACGCTGCATATCAGTAACTTCTTCAGGGCGTTCATCAATCAGCAGGACAATGAGATAAGCTTCAGGATGGTTATATGCAATTGCATTGGCAATTTCTTTTAACAGTACTGTTTTCCCTGTTTTGGGCTGGGAAACAATAAGTCCGCGCTGGCCTTTACCAATAGGACTAAACAGGTCAATGATCCTGGTACTGAAAGAAGCACCGGGGTGACCGGTTAATTTGAATTTTTTCTCAGGGAAAAGTGGGGTGAGATAATCAAATGGAATCCTGTCCCTGATTTCCTCCGGAGTTCGGCCATTAATGGACTCAACCTTCACAAGAGGGAAATATTTTTCTCCATCTTTGGGAGGCCTGATCGTACCTTTAATGGTGTCGCCTGTTTTCAATCCAAATAATTTGATTTGTGATTGAGATACGTAGACATCATCCGGGGAGTTCAGGTAATTATAATCCGCTGATCTAAGGAAGCCATAACCATCAGGCATGATTTCCAATACTCCTTCACAAGCAACAATACCTTCAAATTCCCATAGATAATCTTCTTTGGGTTTGTTACGGTCCAATTTATTGAACCTTTGCTGTTGATTATCGTTACGGCCCGCTTCCATTGAGCGTTGCATTTCGGCTGGAACGTTATTATCCTGGACCATATTCGTTTCGGACGACATTCCAATTTCCTGGTTTAAGCCCATTTCCGGAATGCTCATTTCTGCTTCCTGGGGTACAATCCTATTGCTGGCAGGTTCCTTGAATTCAAAAGAAGGAAGGAAATCATCCTGCTCCATGATTGGATGGTTCATTTCGAGGATAGCCTCATCATCACGGATATGCCTGGATATTTTATCTCTGCGTTCCCAGCGTTTGTTAGGCTGATTCTTCCTCTCAGAAGGATTATTATTCCCGGAAGGCCTTGAGGGTGGTGTTTCCAACAGGAGGGGTTTTAACAGGAGGGGTTGTAACAACAGAAGATGTTGAAACATCAGGAGGTGTAACAACAGGTGGAAAGATCAGGTAACTGTTCAGGTTGTGATTCAACAGGAGTGTTGAATAATTCAGGAACCTGAGTTTTAATGGGGTCAGGCCGGTTAAATGGAACCTGGGGAGGAACCGGACGAGGCTCTTTAGAAATAGTTTTGTCATCTCTGACACCGATACCTGGTTTTCTGCCTCTGGGTTGTTTCTCAAATTCGCCTTTACCCGGACGATTAATCTCCTCCCGTGGGATACGTTTGCGATGTTTCTCCCGTTCGGAGAGTTGAATCTTTTTTTCAGCCTCCAGGAGATCCTGCGGAGGATTTGCAGCCTGGTGGTCCAGAATCTGGTAAATCAGGTCTTGTTTTTTTAGGGAATCACTTTTACGGATGTTTAGGTTCTTAGCTACATCACGTAAATCAGTTAGCAGCATCTCTTCGAGCTGACTCTTATCGTACATGCGAAAAATTATTAATGAACTTTTTGAAAGTTATGATTTTGGATTTGTCTTTTGAAAAAAGTAGAGCCTCAGGCAGGCATACTGGACGGGCTGAACCAGAAAAAACGGGGAGATTGTTTAGAATAATTGTAATAACGCGACAAATATACTATAAATTATTCATGTTGTACATTAGTTGGTGAAATAAAAAGTGAACTAGAGTGCCTAGAGTGAGCTAGAGTGCCTAGAGTGCCTAAAGTGCCTAAAGTGATCTAGAGTGCCTGGTGTGACCAAATTGCCTGGAGTGATCTATATTGCATGGAGTGCCTAGAGTGATTGGAGTGTAAACGACTTGCCACCAACTGTAGCCCATTGTAGTCAATCCAACTCTAGCTCACTCTAGCTCACTTTAGCTCACTTTAGCTCACTTTAGCTCACTTTACTCTAGGCACTTTAGCTCACTTTATGAACTTTTAATTTGAACAGAACTTCTACTTCTGTATTTTCGCGTCAGGAAATGAAAATGGAATTATGGCGGCTACTCAGCTGATTGACACTTACAGGCACCAGGGCTTAAGGCAAAAACTCACTGCATTGCTTCGACAAAAAGGGATTAAGGACGAAAACGTACTTAAAGCCATTAACACTATCCCCAGACATTATTTTTTTGATTCTTCTTTTCTTGAATATGCCTATGAGGATAAGGCATTTCCCATTGGATCAGGCCAGACAATTTCTCAGCCTTACACTGTTGCATTTCAGAGTGAGTTATTGCAGGTCAAGCCAACAATGAGGATACTGGAGATAGGCACCGGATCGGGTTATCAGTCATGTATTCTTGCAGAGATGGGGGCCAAGGTTTACACTATTGAACGACAAAAACTGCTTTACGATAAAACGAAATTGCTGTTACCTAAGATGCATTTTCGGATCAGGCCCTTTTTCGGGGATGGATATAAGGGTTTACCGGCCCATGCTCCATTCGACAGGATACTGATTACTGCTGCAGCTCCTTCAATTCCGGAAGCACTCATTGCTCAGCTTAAGGTTGGAGGCATTATGGTAGTCCCGGTAGGTGATGATACCCAGATTATGCACCGACTTATCAGGATTAGTGAGAAAGAGGTGATCTCTGAACAGCATGGAAATTTCAGGTTTGTTCCGATGTTAAACGATAGGGCAAACGATATCTGATAAGATTCAAAGTCTGTAACTGCCTAAGAAGTTTGCCATAAAAATTTAACCAGCCAGCAATAATTATTGAATCCAGCGGACTTTAATACTCTTCATAATTTGTTTAGCTGTTGTCAGGGTAGAAATATCCTTTGTTAATGAACCATCTTTCCCTGCATAATGCCCATGCCCAACAGGGGTTAGTTCTACCCATTCACCGGAAGTTGATGGGTTCAGCTTCGCGGAATACACCAATGAGGGCTGGCAGGAGGTTTTATAATCCTTATCATCAGGATATAACCCATTTGTCCAATACTCATTCCAATCCCAGGTTTGATTGACTTCAAGCAAGAGAATCACTTCCCCCGGTAGCAATTGATCCGAACGTGACTGTAAGTTAAAACTTCCTTTAGGTGTTGCACCAGAGTATGCATCAGGAACAGGATTTTCCGGCGATGGGGTAAATAAACCATCTGTGGCTTTTACCCCTCTTTTATGAGACCAATAGGGTAATGCAGCCGGGCGCCTGACCTCTCCCGGTTTCCAGGTACCCTCTGATTTATCTCCATAGGTAAAAACACCCTGGCCTATTGCCCGGGTGACAAAAAGGGTTTGAACATATTTTCCATCAGTATCTTCAAGCCAGATAGCAAAAGTCGGATGGTTATGGGATTTCCCCCTGAAAACTTCAATCTCAATTTTCTGCCCTGTACCAGCAATGTTGCTGGTAATTTTTTCAGGAACATCAGTGGCTGATTTCCGACTATTTTTTCCTTCACCTGATGAAGTACAGGCATTAAATGCAGGGATAAGTGAAATCAGCAATAATGCTAAACTTATGGATTTATAAGTGGATGTTATCATTTCCTTATGCTTTGGATTTCTGATTGTTATATTTCAACAATTATTCCTATTGCAGGTAAAACAGTACCTGATTCATTCTGAAGGTATTTCAACTGATACCTGGATGGGTCTTCAGGATCTGTCAGGGGGATTCCACTGGCATCACGCACCTGCACAAGGTTTGGAGCACCTTCTGATTTAAAGTTATAAAGATTCTGAATATCCAGGTATATGTTAAGTGACCACTTTTTAAAGAAAAACTCCTTATCTACCCGAAGGTCCAATTGATGAAATCCTGAAAGCCT
This sequence comes from Bacteroidales bacterium, assembly GCA_016707785.1. Taxonomy (NCBI): domain Bacteria; kingdom Pseudomonadati; phylum Bacteroidota; class Bacteroidia; order Bacteroidales; species Bacteroidales bacterium. Next base: position 41,763 of record JADJGZ010000030.1, read on the forward strand.
TTGAGTATTATATTGCTGATAATCAAAGTATCCCTGGCCCTGGACATTCCAGGCACTAATAAGTGAGGAACGATCGAGATCATATGGTGTATAAGGGGCTCCGCCAACGAACCTCCACTTCATTCCTATTTCCCAGTTTTTACCAAGATTGGCAAATCCTGTAACGTTAATAATGTGACGATTATCCCAGGCACTCGGAATGTACTCTCCTTTACTATTTTCTGAGGAAGAGCGCACCAGGGTATATGAAACGGTAAGATCTACATTTTTCATGATCTTATCTTTATAATAAACCTCGAGTCCATAGGCTTTACCTTTTACTGAAGAAGTAACCTCCTCATTTCCATAAACCCCAAAATCAGCAGGTTTACTTGCTATTGAAACCGAATCCTTCACAGAGAAAGGATAGTTTGAATACCATTTATAAAACCCTTCAAAGGTGAGTTTTGAAACAGGATTCCTCTGATATTCAATCCCAGCAACCAGGTGATCAGCCTGAATGTAAGTGATGCCATTGGCTTTATTCAGAAGTTTACCATCGGATGCCCTAAATCCCAGCATTGTATAAGAAGGAAGCTGGAAATACCGGCCAGCATTGAAATTCATCCTGAACTTCTCTGTAATAGAGTAAGAAGCTGAGAACCGCGGTGAAAACTGATCAAGCGGGTTCATCATCTGATCAGAATAGGTAGAAGCATCCAATCTCACACCTAATGAAAGATTGAGCCGCTCACCGAAATAACCCCTGCTAACTTGTGAAAAGAGATTCCACTTTAAGAAGTCCAGTTCTGAATTGTAACGGATAGAAGTGATGGTATCAGAGGCCATTGGAATGAAGACCCTCTGAAACGTATTATTATTATATTTTGCCTGCTCTATTCCACCACCGATTGTGACTTTGTAGCCATTCTTCCGAATAATATCCTCATACCTGGCTTTATTTTCTATTTCCTGGGAAGTATATTGAAGATTCAACTTATCAGGATTGTCATCTTCGTTGGATTCATATTTGAAAGCTTCATTATTCAGCATATTTCGACTTAATACAAAAGTGCCATATGAATTTTTCCTGTAATGGCGATACACCGCTCCAATGGCATAATTCCACTGATTGTTTACTGGCAGGTAATCTAAAATAAATTGCTGATCTTCTGTTGGTTCCTTGATCCCCATATTCAATTTAAGCTTATCCAGGGCTCCAATACTGATGATAGTCAGTTCATTTTTCTGGTTGAACTTTGTTTTAACTTTCACCTGGTAATCATTGAAAGTAGGAAGGAAAGGCAATCCTATGGCGCTGAACAGAAATTGAAGATATGAACGTCTGACAGATAAAAGAAAGCTTGTTTTTTCAGTGAGCGGGCCATTGGCACTCAGGGCAGCCTCACTGGCACCTAATGTTGCCCGGTAAACAACCTTATCAGGATTACCGTCGATGAGTTTCATATCCAACACCGAACTGAGCGCATTCCCCCTGCTTGCCGGGAAAGCACCGGTATAAAGATCCACTTCCCTGAGAAAATCTGTATTAATGATTCCAACAGGGCCACCCGATGCGCCTTGTGTGGCAAAATGGTTCAAATTAGGAATTTCTATCCCATCCAGTAGGAATTTATTCTCAGAAGGCCCGCCACCCCTGACAATGATATCATTTCGGAAAGACACTGAAGATGCAACACCAGGTAAGGATTGAATTACTTTAGAAATGTCACGGTTAGCTCCCGGGCTCTTTTCAATCTCAGATATTCCCAACGATTTCAGAGAAACCGGGCTTTCTTCTACCCTTTTGAATACAGATGCCTTGATCTCAACTTTACTCAATTGTATTGGTTTCTCAAGCATCGGAATATCAATGAAGACCGTTTTGGCATTGGTGATAAGAATCTCCTCAGTAGTAACATTCTCAAATCCAACTGCTGTTGATGTCAATTTTATATACCCTGGATTTAACCCGGTGAAAAGGAAATTACCATCCATATCACTCACCGAACCAATGGTTGTACCGGCAATGATGATATTGGTGAAGGGTAAAGGTTCATTATTCTTGACATTGAACACCCGGCCTTTGAGTGTCCCATTCTGCGCAACTCCCTGCACCAGGCTTAAGATGAGTAGAAACGACAAAAGAAATGTAATTCTCATGAATAAATTTTGTTTAATGTTTTTGTCAAATACTTATACAATAGTTAAACAGCAAAAATTAGAAATGGTTTTACAAATTTGAAAAAAAAGCAAAATAAAAAACAAAAGCAGACAAATTGCATCCAGGAGAATTCCGGATCGTACATTCTGTTGAATTATTCTTATAAGGAAGTAAAAAGCTTAAGAAAAGCCAGCGAATACCTATTGTTTAACATTCATCTGCACCTGCACCTGCGTAGCAATACTATCCTGCACCACAACAGGTTTAAGATCAGGTGCAGCAAAAGTACCGGATCCATACCACCCTAAGAAGTCACCGGAACTGATGGTAATACTGTTATCCATATCTTTCCATACATCAAGGTAATATACACCGGGGGTAACCGCAGGGAAACGGAAACTTACAATGGATCCGAAACCAAAAACATTGACGCTATCTGACGATATACCGGCTGCCCTGTTAGCCAGAGAAGTAAACAGCCTAACCCTGGCTTCTGAGAGGTCCTGGTTGATCCCTGCAGGGAAACTGGCAGTTCCTGTTATTTCTGTCTTACCGGAAGGAAGGACAAAAATACTGACACTGTCAATGGTTTGATTTCCTGAAGGATCGGTAACCCTGACAATAGCGTTGTATTTTCCACCATTTAAAGGTGCCAGCCAATAAACTGAATCCCCATAACCTGTTATCACACCTCCGGTAGTTGTGAAAGAGTAAACCAACTCGTCACCATCTTCATCATAAGCATTGGTAACAACAAGGGCAATACCTCCTGAAGTGATGGTATCCGGGGTTACTTTTACCCAATCAATTACAGGGATGGTTTCCACCTCCTCTTTACAACCAGAAAATGAAAAAACTGAAATTAAAACCAGACTGGCGATGGCTATTATTGTAGTATTAAGGAAGTGTTTCATAAGTATCCTGATTAGCAATGCAAAGTAATTAAAAATAGTGCTAAGGGCAGAGTTAAATCTGATAAATTTTATTGTTATTAATCTTTAATGGTTGCCCTTGATGAAATTGCGCTCAACATATAAATAAGATTTTTATCCTGACCATCTTCCCCTTCCAGCCATTCGATCTGTATACCATTCTTTTCCATCCTGCGAAACCATGTCATCTGGCGTTTGGCAAACTGGTGGATGGCTGTACGAAGCAGGCCTGACATCTGCTCAAAATCCAGTTCACCCTGGATAAACCTTGTAATATAGTTATACTCCAAACCGTAGTTTTTGAGCATCATTGGGTCCACACCTTTTTCCAGAAGTCCTTTGACTTCTTCAATCATACCATTTTCAAGCCTGCTTTTCAACCGCAAACTAATCCTCTCACGAATAATCTTTCGGTCGAAACGTAGCCCGAATACCAGGGAATCGGAAAAATCAAACTTTTTCACCGCAGGCCCGGATTTGCCATAGGTTTCAATTTCAAGGGCCCTGATCATCCTTGCCCGGTCCAATACATCTGTTGTGTTATGCAATTTCCTTTTCTGTGAAAGCAAACCAATGATTTCAGCATCTGACAGCTCATCCATACGATTGCGAAATTCTTGATTCATAGGCACTTCCGAGAAAGTATAGCCTTTGATAAGTGCTTCCAGGTACAAACCTGTACCACCACACACGATAGGAATTTTGTTTTTTTGGACTATGGTTTCATAAGCCGAATCAAATTCCCTGAGAAATGTGAATACGCTGTACTCAGTTCCCGGATCCGCCACATCAATCAGGTGAGCTTTTATTTTTTTTCCTTTAACTATATAGTCTGACCAATCTTTTCCTGTTCCTATATCCATTCCTCTGAAGACCTGGCGTGAATCGGCACTGATCACTTCCCCGTCCAGGTTATGTGCAAGCCTGGCAGCAAGAAGGGTTTTACCTACCGCAGTTGGACCCAATAGAATGATCAACGGTTTCTTAGGTTTAAGCATGGTTGAATACATTTATTAGAAGACGTTCACAAGAATCAAAACAGCTGTAAGTTATTTTAGTTTGTATGAAAAAAAGAAAGCAAAACCAGCTTTAAAGAATTCGATTATACAACTATTCTAGTATTCATTCAACATCAAAAAGCCATATTTCACTAACGCAAAATTCAGGTTTCTATTTTTTCAGCTTCGGGTATGCATCCCAATGTTTCTTTCTGTAATAGGTTTCAGCATCGGCAAGGTAATTCCTGATCCTGTTGATTTCTGGGATTGATGACTCAATAAATGAAAATTCTGATGGGATTTCAAATTCTGCATCCGTTTTCGTATCAACCTTTAAGCGTTCCAGTAATTCAATTAATGATTTCTCTCCGTTCAATGGTTCATGGGAGTCCTGCTCTTTTAGATACTGCAATATACGAAGCCCATCCAGTTTTTCATGGCAGGCCCTGGTAAACTGTTCCCTGGTCCTGGAGTTTCTCCGAAGGGCATCCCATGGCAATTCACCTTGACGTAAAAGCAGAAAGTCATCAAGAGGGGTTTCAACATCACTCTCGTATAACCTTGCAAATAGCTTACATGTTTCATCAATCGCCATAAATAACTTCATATTGTAGATTGGATAGCTGCTCCAATCCCCACTCATCCCTTTGATTAGTGCAGGCCCTGTTCCAAAATAAACCCTTTCCGATAACCTGGCAGCAGGTAGTACCTTTTCTTCATTCCAATGCAGAATAGCTCCGGCTTTCACTAGTTTTTGAAGAAAATAAAAATCCTCTCCACTCATTTTTGGTGTCATTCCACCGATTTTTCGGTATGCCCATACCGGTAAAGCGATGGCAGAACCCAGGGCCGTAAAGCAATAAGGATTGTTTATTCTCCATAGGTTCACGGCATAGGACCGCATATAAATCTCATATCGTAACATTGCCCTGTCCAGTTTCGAATCACCGGTTAAGGGGTGATAATAGGGAATGGAAAGCGCATTAATGCCTGGATTCAATGTAAAATTCGTCAGAATAGTTTCTAAGTACCTGCATCCAAATACAGTATCTGCATCCATACTGAGAATGATATCCTCTGGTTCTGATTCACCAGAAATCAGGTCCATCAATGTCTTCCGCGCCCAGCCTATTCCATGTTTTTTGCCTTTCCAACCAGATCCGGGTGAAGAATAATCCAATAAAATAATACGTGGATCATTTAACGATGACAAGTAATTAAGAGTATCCCGGTTACTTTCGCAAACTCGCCTATGCGCGGAATCGTCCCACCATTCATCCGGTTGATTTACACATATATAAAGATTGTAGTCTGTAAAAGTCTGTTTATGAAGGGCATCCATCAATAAAGGCAATGTATTCCACTCATCCAGAACAGGTAAAGCTATATGTAGTCTGGATTTTTTCATTTACAACTTTCAAATACATGCAAAAAATTAAATATCTTTGGATTTAGGTCCGTGAATTGAACTTCAAAAGTAAATCATTTGTTTATATAGAAAAGCCCTCTGGATGGAATCAAACGAAGTACTTGACAGCTTGCCCCGCCATCTGCTGAGCCTGGTGATTGAGCAGCCTTACAATGATTACACTGCCCAGGACCATGCAGTATGGCGTTATGTTATGAGGCAGAATGTCAGGTATTTGCCTCATGTTGCCCATTCATCCTATCTGGATGGACTGAGAAAGACAGGCATCAGCATTGATTACATTCCACACATGTATGGGATGAATCGCATACTTAAAGAGATTGGCTGGGCTGCTGTTGCAGTGGATGGCTTTATCCCTCCGGCAGCATTCATGGAATTCCAGGCCTATAATGTACTTGTTATCGCAGCTGATATCAGGCCTGTGGACCAGGTTTCCTATACTCCTGCTCCTGATATCATTCATGAAGCAGCAGGTCATGCACCCATCATTGCTGATTCTCAATATGCTTCTTACCTCAGGGAATTTGGTAAAACCGGTGCCAAAGCTTTTGCATCCAGGTATGATGACCAGATTTATGAGGCTATCCGACATTTATCCATTCTAAAAGCTGACCCATATTCAAGTTCTGACAATATTGAGCAGGCAGAGAAAGAATTGGAAATACTAAGTCAGGCATCTTCAGGCCCTTCTGAAATGGCTTTGTTGAGAAATCTCCACTGGTGGACTGTGGAATATGGGCTCATTGGGGAGATGAACAATCCCAAAATATATGGAGCCGGCCTGTTATCCTCTATTGGTGAAAGTTATAGTTGCTTGCAGGATAATGTTAAAAAAATCCCATACAGTATCGAAGCCAAAGATGTAAATTTTGATATCACCACCCGTCAGCCGCAACTTTTTGTAACCCCGGATTTCGATGAATTGAATAAGGTGCTTGAGACCTATGCTTCTACCATGTCCGCCAGGAAAGGTGGGCTTGCGGGAGTAAGGAAAGCCATCAATTCAGGGAATCTCAGTACTGTGAATTATACCTCTGGAATTCAGATTTCAGGCATCCTGGAAAAAGTGATTGAATTTGATAATCAGCCAGCTTACCTTTCGTTTTTGGGTCCGACAATGCTGTCATATGCTGACAAGATGATTTCCGGACAGGGAAAGGAATATCATGCCCATGGATTTGGCTCACCAGTTGGTTTTCTTAAAGGAGTTGCTACTCCACTGGAGTTCATCGGGGATACTGAATTCGAAAGAATGGGTATTAGTGAAGGAAAGCGAGGCCGTTTAGATTTTGAGAGCGGGGTTAGCGTAGAAGGCACTTTGCGTTCGAAATTAGTCCAAAAGGGCAAAACCATATTGCTTACATTCGTTGAGTGTACTGTCAGATATGAGGATCAGGTACTATTCGAACCCGGCTGGGGACCGTATGACATGACCGTTGGCGCCGGAATTGCAAATTGTTATCCAGGTGTTGCCGATCCCGGATCCTATGATTTTGAGTTCCCAGTGCCTGTTGAGAAAACGCACAAACTGATCCATACACAGGAAGCAAAAAGCCTTCATCAGCATTATCATACCATACAACAGCTAAGGGAACAGGGTGGGGATATAAACCAGGTTCAAAGCATTTTTGAAGAGCTGGTGGATCAATACCCAAAGGATTGGTTGCTCCCCCTGGAAATCCATGAACTTATTGAGAATGTAGAGGATAAAAAGCAACTTTGTGAAGAAATACTCAGACACCTCAAGCGGAATGCCATTGAAGATAAATCTCTGTTAAAACTAATCCAGGATGGACTGGCAGTGAATATGAGTTCACAGAAAGAACTCGACCGGAATCAGAATGAGGTGATGGCTCAGATTTGATAGGATGGTCAACCCAGCCTGCTGGCTGCTAATAGAAGTTTCAAAGCTTCCTGAATTTCATTTCGCGCAATCAGTTCATGGGCCATTTCATGCACTGCCTTTGAGATATTTTGAAGGATTTTCATGTTTCTCAGAGGCCAGTTTCCGAAAAGTGGCTGTTTTCTGAATTTTCAGCACATCCGGTGCCGAAGGCAACATCTCGACATTCCCAAGCCTCCCAAGATCATTACCTGTTAGGATTGTGCTCATCCTCACATCCTCAGGCAGAGCATCTACACCAATCCCTGTCTTTTCCAGGGGTTTTTCAACTGTGAATAAAGCTTTCCCTGAAGCCCTGACATAATAATCGAGTCCCATCCTTCCCACAAGATCCAGTTTCCTTGGATCTAACTGGCCTTTTATATCAAAAAGTTTCTCATCAAAATGCATGAGTAGTACTTCACAGATCACCAGGTTTGCAGCACCCGGCCGATCACTGGTTTCGATGACCTGCCTTACTTTACATTCCAGTTGGACTGGTGATTCCTTTACCCTGAAAGGTTTAACCTGAATTGAAGGTACAGGCGTAAAACCTGATTTAAGAAATTCATCTACCCCCCTGGCATATTCAGTACTGGCCAGGTTGGCCTGTTCAACCATTGAATAAGTAACCACATTGATCACCACTTCAGGGATCTCCCTGATATTTAATAAGGTATCTTTAACTTTATTGGTTCTGCCGGAACGGGATGGTGAAAAAACCAGGGTACTGGGATTCACCCCAAATGCATTGAAACAGCTAAAAGGAGAAAGGTTGGGATTTCCTTCGGCATCAATAGTGCTGGCAAAAGCAATGGGACGGGGAGCTATTGCTGTGAGCAGGAGTCTGTGCAGCTGACTGTGAAGAATCTCTGACGGATCTATGGTTTTCATGGTTATGAAATTGGCCTGGCTGGTAATATCCGAACGCAGACCTCTCCAAAACCCAGTCGAAGGTTCTTATTCTGGCAATATCCGCGAATGATGATTGTATCATGATCATCAATGAATTTTCTTTCTGATCCATCTTTTAACCTGATAGGGCTTTGTCCCCTTCCAGGTTAATTCAAGCATACTCCCATAGCTCCCGGGCTCAGGTCCGCTAATTGTACCACTGGCACATAAGTCTCCTACCCGCACATTGCATCCATTCACCGTATGGTGTGCTAATTGCTGACTCATATTCCAATACATATGTCTGAAATTGGAACTGCACACCAGGTTTTCTTCTTTCCCTTCGGGTTGAATAATTACTTTCAGGTTAATATCAAAATTATGATCTCCTCCAACCTGAAGGTATGGAAGTACGGAAGGATCCTGCACAGGACCTGCCACCCTGAAGGGCTCCAAAGCATCCAATGTTACAATCCATGGAGAAATAACGGAAGCATAATTCTTTGAAAGGAATGGTCCAAGAGGTACATATTCCCAGGCTTGAATATCCCTTGCGGATAAATCGTTAAATAATAACAACCCAAAGATGTAATCTTCTGCCTTTTCAATGGGGATGCTATCTCCCAACGATGTCTCCTTCCCGATAACAAAAGCGGTTTCAAGCTCAAAATCAAGTTGTTTTGTCGGACCAAATAGCGGAATGCTGCTATCGGCAGGTTTCGTTTGCCCGTTAGGGCGATGAATTTCGGCACCTGACACAACAATAGAAGAGGCCCGGCCATGGTATCCTACCGGTATATGCTTCCAATTAGGCAATAATGCATTTTCCGGATCCCTGAACATCATACCCACATTCCTGGCGTGTTCCATACTCGAATAAAAATCCGTGTAATCTCCAATTTTCAGCGGCATAAGCATTTCAACCTGCTCAGCAGAATAAAATGCTTTTTCTTTGAGCACTGGTGCATCATGTCGGGAAGGACTTTCCTTCATAAAGCTTTCCTGAATACAGTTTCTCACCTTACAGGTAAAAGGGCGTCCCATTCCGATAAAAGGATTCAGTGAATCGGCTTCAAAGATGGCTTCATTCTTGCCAAGGTGGTCAAAGTAGCCAAGCCTTGACAGTGCTGAAACATCGATCAGGGTGTCTCCTATCCGGGTAAATACCCTGGGCCCCAAACCATGGGTCCTTCCTATTCCAAAAGGGATATTTTCAACCGGGAAATCGCTATCTTTTTTTATTTCAAGCCAGGAATCAATCATAAAAAGTTAGAGACTATTTAAAGTTAATGTTATTTGCTTTTTTGGGAACTCAGTTTGGATTGACTATAAGATTCCAACAATTTACTCACTTCTTCTAATCATTCAATCAGCCCACTATTCATATTTTGTCCACTTCAGGCGTAAGACTTCTGAATTCTGAATTCTTGAATTCTGTCCGCCTGCAGATCAGAGGGTATTCCTCCTGGCTTGCTCCCTTTCTATACTTTCAAACAGTGCTTTAAAATTGCCTTTACCAAAAGATTTTGCACCTTTCCGCTGAATAATCTCGTAGAATACGGTAGGTCGGTCTTCAACAGGTTTGGAGAAAAGTTGCAGAAGATATCCTTCATCATCCCTGTCAATCAGAACACCTCTTGCTTTCAATTCATTAAGATCTTCTTCTATTCCTCCAACCCTCTCCAATACAGTATCATAATAGGAATCAGGAACGGTAAGAAATTCGACACCTCTTGCTTTCAAAGCACCTACAGTCTCAATAATATTGTCGGTAGCCATGGCCACATGCTGCACTCCTGAACCCTGGTAGAACTGGATATATTCCTCTATCTGAGATTTTTTCTTTCCCAAAGCGGGTTCATTAATTGGGAACTTGATGAAGCCATTATTATTCGACATCACTTTACTCATGAGAGCAGTGTACTCTGTTGAAATATCTTTATCGTCAAATGAAACCAACTGCTTAAATCCCATTACATTGGAATAAAATCCACCCATGTATTCATCTGTCCCCAATCCACATTCCCTACCATATGATCAACATATTTCAGGCCTACTTCAGAGGGTCGATATTCCGGTTCCCATTTCACAAATCCGGGAAGAAAAACACCACTATAGTTTTTCCTTTCTACAAATACATGCACAGTATCACCATAAATATGGATTCCTGATAATACAACCTCACCATGCTGGTCGGTGTGGACTGTCGGATTCATATATGGTTTGGCACCTCTATTCACTGTTTCTTCAAAAGCTGACCTTGCATCATCTACCCAGAGTGCTACTACCTTAACACCGTCCCCGTGTTTTTTCACATGTTCTGCTACAGAGGATTCTGAATTCAATCCTGTTGTAAGGATAAAGCGAATCTTACCTTGTTGTAAAACATAAGAAGTACGGTCCGACTGCCCGGTTTCAAGTCCTGAATAAGCAAGGGGTTGAAAGCCAAATGCTGTTTGATAATAATGAGCGGCCTGTTTCGCATTTCCAACATAGAACTCAACATAATCGGTTCCGTTGATAGGGAGAAAATCCTGTTCTGACATATTGTAAATTATTTGTTTCTAGGTTAATGGTATCAATTCTGATGTGGTTTATATAGATACACAGTTTTATTCAGATGACGGAAAGAATCAGTTTCTATTGATATGGGCTACAAATAAATCGTTGACTTCTTAGTACTTCTTTACAATTCAGTCTTGTAAAGATAATTAATGTGATTTAAAAGTCATAAACTTTGTTCGTTGTTGTAATAGGATGTTTGTCCTGATATTTTATAGGTTGATGATTCGCTTTCACAGTAATAAGAAGAGATAAATTCTATCACTAATTCACCATTCTCCAATCTATTCCAACCATGATTTATAATACTCCCGGTCTTCAATTTCAAGAGCCTGTTTTGTAATTTTCAAAGGTTTGAAGGTATCGATCATTACTGCCAGCTCCCTGGTCTCTTTTGCCCCAAGGCTACGCTCAACGGTACCCGGATGAGGACCATGAACTATGCCGATAGGATGAAGGGTAAATTGTCCGCGTTTTACATGTTTCCTGCTCATAAATTCACCATCCACGTAGTAAAGTACCTCGTCAGAATCGACGTTGGAATGATTATAAGGCACAGGAATTGAACCGGGATGATAATCATATAATCTCGGGACAAATGCACAAAGCACAAAATTATGTCCTTCAAAAGTCTGATGTACTGGGGGTGGTTGATGAATTCTGCCGGTAATAGGTTCAAAGTCGTGAATTGAAAATGCATAGGGATAGTGAAATCCATCCCATCCTATAACATCAAAAGGATGAGAAGCAAAATGATAGGGATAAATTAGTCCTTCTTTCCTGATCAGGACTTTGTAATCTCCAAGCTGATCATGGGTTTCAAGGTTTTCCGGCTTCCTTAGGTCCCTCTCACAGAATGGGGCATGCTCCAATAGCTGCCCGTACTTGTTCTCATATCGCTTTGGGAACCTGAGAGGACTGAATGATTCAAGAATCAGTAACCTGTTGGATTCATTATCAAATTCAATGGAATAGGTGGTACCTCGGGGAATAACAAGATGATCCCCATATGAAAATCGCAAGCTTCCATACATGGTTTTCAAGAGGCCACTGCCTTCATGGATAAATATCAGTTCATCAGCCGAAGAATTGCGGTAAAAATAGGAATCCATCGATTTACGGGGAGCTGCTACCGAAATGTAGATATCATTATTTACCATTAAAGGAACCCTGCTCTCCAGGTAATCATCCTTTGGTGGTACTGAGAACCCCTGGAAACTCCTGTGTTGCATATTTTTATCCAGTACAACTTCCGGTTCCGATTTTATAGGATCCTCAACTGAAAGCACCAGTGTTGGAGGGTGAACATGATAAGTAAGGGAATAGGCATCAGAAAAGCCTTCAGTTGAAAGTAATTGTTCTGAATAAAGACCTCCGTCAGGTTTACGGAATTGAATATGTCTTTTAGGGGGAACCTGGCCTAACTTATAATAATGTGGCATAGTGAGGTGTGTTATTCATTCATTAGCTTAAAAGAATCCTTAAAAATAAGAAAAACGCAATGAAATCAACAATTGTTCAGTGTAATAACCACAAAAAACAATCTAAGCCCCTGGGAAAATATGTTTCACAATCTGTTCCCTGTAGGAGAAGATTGCCTTTACCCTTCCAAAAATGAACATTTTATCCAGAATGTTACCAAGAAAACCTAAAGGAACCTTGTAAATCAGGATATCCCTCATTTCAACCCCGCCTTCAACTAACCTGAAATGATGCTCATGGTGCCATATCTGGTAGGGACCGCTTCGCTGCTCATCAATAAAAAATTTCCCTTGCTCAATATGTGTAATTTCTGTCAACCAGGAGACCCTGAACCCCGGAAATGGATTAACCTTGTATCCAATAAACATTCCTTCATACATGGTATCAGGAAGAGGAGTTTGAATCCTAAAATTCATTTCAGCCGGGGTAATCCTACTTAAATTTGATGGTGAAGAAAAGAAATCCCAGACCGATAGCAGGTTTCCGGGAATCACAGATATAAACTCAAGTCGCCTCATTGTTTAAAGTTAAGATAGTAAATATTAAACAAAACTAATCGGCTTTAGTTCACCACCTCAAGCCTAATATTAAGATCAAAATAGTTTATCGCAAGTATTGTAAAATAACCGGAAAAAGAAAAGAAAAAATACGCGGTAAAAGTTCAATCAATAAGCTGAACCGGGAGTTTACAAATGCGGGAAAAGGCTTAGTTATTTAGACCTTTGATACCAATGTGTGGAAAGCGGCATCACCAGTTCAGCATAAGTTATAGTAGTAATGGGGTCATATTTAAGCTCAGTATAGGTGATTCTAAAGGTAATATCTTCCGATTCAAATGTTTTCCCATTTGCAAATGATGCATACATTTTAATAGTTGTGAGGATATAATCACTGGAATTATTGAATGTAAACTCATGGAATTCCTCCAGATAAAACCCTTTGCTGATTGAATCAGCAGTATAAGATGATAAGTTATTATCCTGCACAAATGAATAAGTGTTCCCATGTCCGCCTTCGCATGTTATGAGGATGGCTGAACCATTTATGCTAAGGCTGTCGGAATCATACAGGTAGGTCTGGTTGTTTACTAATTGGGTATTATTGAGTTTAAGTTTTAAGTAAATATTTTTTGTTTCAGAGTTGGACAATACCGTTTCTTCACATTTATTGGTAATCACTTCCTGCTCCCTGCAACCTGCATAAAGCAACACTGAAGCAATGAGCATTACAAGAAATATATTGATGGTTGTTTTCATACTAAAATCAATTAGTGGGTTGAATGGAAAAATGATTCCCTGGCTTCTTTCTTTAAAAATTCGATAGCCTGGTCGATGCTGGCTAATGATGACTCCATGTCTTTTACAAGAATCTGCTGAGCAAGGTCCGAAATTGATGACTCAGGGGAAACCTGGGCAGCTGCTGAATTGATCAATTGAATGGAATCCTCCCTTGATTTCTTTACAATT